>DAIAMA010000009.1 GCA_027438535.1 bacterium | reverse complement strand
GAGACTTTGCGCGGCGATCTGCTCGATCTGTGGCTGGAGCGGCAAATTCCGACGCAGGCGATTCTGATGGTGTCGCATAACATCGAGGAGGCGCTGTTGATGGCCGACCGCATCGTGTTGCTCGACGCCAACCCTGGCCGGGTCAAAGCCGAGTTGCCGGTGACCATGAAACATCCGCGCGATCGCGATGCAGTGGTGTTCCGGCAGATGGTGGAGCGCGTCTATACCGCCATGACCACGGCCGTGGTCGGCGCGGTGGCCAAGCTCGAAGCGATCGGCATCGGCCATCGATTGCCGAGCGTATTCGTGGCGCAAATGGAAGGGGTGCTGGATCAGATCGAACAGATCGAAGAAGGCGGCAGCGCCGAGTTGCCGGAACTTGCCGAAGCACTGCACTTTGAGATCGACGATCTATTCCCTATCGTCGATGTGCTGGAGCTGCTCGATTTCGCGCACGTGACCGGCCGCACGATCACGCTCACGCGCCACGGCCGTGCTTTTGTCGAAGCCGATATTCTGCGGCGCAAGGAAATCTTCGGCGAGCATCTGTTGAAACGCGTGCCGCTCGCCGCGCATATCCGCCGCGTCCTGGACGAGCGTCCCTCGCAACGTGCGCCCGAGCAGCGGTTTTTAAGAGAATTGGAAGATTACTTGAATGAAGAAGAAGCCGAACGCGTACTCTCGATCATTATCGATTGGGGTCGCTATGCCGAACTTTTCGCCTACGATTACAACGCGGGGATTTTAAGCATCGAGGCGCCGAGCGAAGAAGCGGAAAGCTAAAGCCCGCGCGTCATGCGGTAATGCGGAATTCCCGCGTCGAAAAATTCCGCCCCTTCGCGCGTAAAGCCCGCGCGCGTATAAAACGGCACCGCATCCGTTTGCGCGTTGAGAAACGCGGAGATTGCGCCACGTTGCTGCGCTTCGGCGAGTAGGCATGCGAGTAAGGCGCTTCCCACGCCCCGCCCGCGCCATGGTTTCAATACGGCCATGCGTCCGATGTGCGCGAGGTCGCCGTGCAGCAACAGGCGCGCGGTGCCAATGGCCAGGCCTTGTGCATCGCGGGCTAAGGCGTGTATCGCGCGCGCGTCTTCGCCGTCCCATTCCAGATCTTGCGGCACGTTTTGTTCTTGAATGAAAACCGCGCCGCGAATGCTGCTGAGTGGTTCTTTGGCGGCTTGCCAGGTGACGAGGTGCGTGGTGAAACGAAAGGGAGGCATGCGAGGTGATTTTATCGTGTTGCCCAGGAGGCGCGAAGTGCCACCCGGCGCAGCGGCGCCGGCGGGTAAGCAAGCGTGCCAGCGCCTTATATACTACGCCTGATAAACATGCTCCCGCGTCAGCGGATACGGCATGGTCCCATTCGCCAATGGCTTGCCGCCGAGGATTTGGAAAATCGACATCCAGCCGCGCTCGAAGGCATGCGCCGAACCGGCCATATAGATTTGCCAGATACGGTATTTTTCTTCGCCGACTATCTCTTTCGCTTGCGTCTCATGCGCTTCCAGCCGGTCTACCCAGTGCCATAGCGTGCGCGCATAGTGCGGGCGCAGGCATTCCACGTCCCAGCATTCGAGGCCGTGAGCGGAGAGCGATTCGATCACATGCGATACATGCACCAGCTCGCCGCCCGGAAAAACGTATTCGTCGATGAAGTCGCTGATGCCGCTTCCCAGGCCTTGCGTATCAAGGCCGCTGGAAGTGATGCCATGGTTCATGACCAGCCCGCCCGGTTTCAGCAGCCGATAAATTTTCGCGAAATATTTGGCCAGGTTATGGCGCCCGACATGTTCGAACATGCCGACCGAGGCGATTTTGTCGTAGGGCACGTCCTCGGGAACATCCCGGTAATCCATGAGATGTACGGCAATGCGATCTTGCAAGCCGCGCGCTTGGATTTGCGTCTGTACATAGTCGTGCTGATTTTGACTGAGGGTGATGCCTGTGGCGTGCACGCCATGGTGTTCGGCCGCCCACAGGACGAGTCCGCCCCAGCCGCAACCGATGTCGAGCAAGCGTTCACCCGGCTTGAGGTCGAGCTTGCGGCAGATGTGTTCGAGCTTTTGCTCTTGGGCATGCTCCAAGGTATCGTCTGCCTGCTTGAAGTAGGCGCAGGAGTACGCGCGCCGTTGATCCAGCCATAAGGCGTAGAAGTCGTTGGAGACATCGTAGTGGTGGCTGATGTTCTTGCGGTCGGCGGGTTTGGAATGCTTCCACCAGGACAGTGCGCGACTGGCTTTTTTATCCACGAGCACTTCGTTTTCGCACAAATGCTCGCCCAGGTTGATGATGTCGCGCGTGGGGCCTTTGAAATCAAAGCCGCGCTCGACGTAGCTCCTGGCCAGTTTGCCCAGGCTGGGCTTGGCGAAATTGAGCAGCGCTTGGGGTTTGTTAACCTTTAAGGTAACAGTGGGGTAGTCGGCGAAGCGCAACGCCTGGCCGTTCCACAATTCTAGCGCAACCGGCAGGCGCAGGCGGCGCAGACGGCCTTCCACCATTTTGAGTATCTGGTTTTGCAGCATGATCTCCCCCTCCGTTATGTAACCCAGTATAGGAAAGAGATGAGGAAAGTTTAAGCCAAATCTTGGGCAAGCGAGCTGCGCACATGCTCTGGCAGCGCGGCGATCTGCGCCGTGTATTCCGGATGCTCGACCCCGATGGCGATGGCGGCCCCTTGCTTGATCGCGGCAATGCTGGCGGCATCGAGTTCGATGCGCAGAAAATGCACGGCGGAGGTTTTTTCCTCGTTGGCACGTTCCAGGTCTTCGTCGGCAATGGCGTAGATTTTTTTCTGCCCCGCCGCCTGCACCCAGACCCGGCCCTCGATGCCCTTCAAGCGCGAAAGCATGGCTTGGCGCTCGCTCACGTCGGGGTACTCGATCAGCATCGTGACTTTCCAATTAGTCCCATCGGGAATGAGCGGGTTGTAGGCGTCCAGTTCGTCTTGAATGCCGGCTTCCTCGAAAATGCGTTCGACGCGCAGCATTTCCTGAATTTGATAGCGGATGGTGAGCTGGTCTTCAAAAATGAGCGTGACATGGCCGCCCAGGGCGATAGTGCGATCTTTCTTGTGTGCCATGACTTGCGCGCGTAATGCGGGCCGCGCCTTGGCGTAGGCTTCAAGCGTCATCAGGTGATCTCGAGAGAGTTTTGGCATGATGCGGGACTCCTGTGTCTGCATGGTTTACTCCTTTTAGATTAGAGGCCGTAAGCGAGGCGAATGAGCGTGATCGGGTGTTCCTTCCGCGCCGGTGTATCGCCCATGCCTTGCTGGATATGGCGGGCGGCAATCGCGCAGTCCGAACTGATGTAGTCGGGCGTATTGTTGGCCATGGCCTTGAATACCGGGCGGCCGATTTTCATGGAGTTGGCGAAAAATTCCGACTTTACGCCCCAGGTACCGTCGTGGCCAGAACAGCGCTCGACCGTATTCACGGTGGTCTCGGGTACCAGTTGCAGCATCTCGCGCGTTTTCTGTCCCATGTTCTGCACCCGCAGATGACAAGCGATGTGATAGGAGACTTTACCCAACGGTTGTTTGAATTCGGTTTTGAGCAGGCCGTCCTGATGGCGCGCCATCAAATATTCGAACGGATCCCACATGGCTTCCCCCACGGCTTTGACATCCGCGTCGTCCGGGAACATCAGCGGCAACTCCTGTTTGTACATCAGCGTGCACGAGGGTACCGCGCTAAGAATCGCATAACCTTCGCGCGCCAGCTTGGCGAGTTGAGGAATATTGACGTTCTTGAGCCGCTCCACGGCATCGAGATCGCCCAACTCCAATTTCGGCATGCCGCAGCACGCTTCTTTTTCGACGAGCCGCGCCGGGATTTCGTTGTGCGCCAGCACCTTCAGCAAATCGTGGCCGATGCCCGGCTCGTTGTAATTCACGTAGCAGGTCGCGTAGATCGCTACCTTGCCCGGCGTGCGCTGGCCGTGTTTGACCGGGAAACCGGCATTAGGCTTGGCATGGGCGCGGAATTTCGCCCCCGTATATTCCGGCAACACGCGATCTTTATGGATGCCCAGCGCGCTGTCCATCACGGCGCGCACCACCGGTGTCTTGTTCAGCGCATTCACCGTCTGCACTACCACCGGAATGGTCGCGAGTTTTCCCATCGCGTCGGTGCTGGAGAGCAGCTTGTCGCGGAGGGCGGTGTCGCCTTTTTTGAATTTGATCGCTTTCGCGCGCAGCATCAGATGCGGAAAATCCAGCGCCCACTCGTGTGGCGGCACGTAAGGGCATTTGGTCATGAAGCACAGGTCGCACAAATAGCATTGATCCACGACCTGCCAATAATCTTCTGTCTTCACCCCGTCCATTTCCAGGGTGGGAGAATTGTCCACCAAATCGAATAGCGTAGGGAACGAGGTGCACAGGCTCACGCAGCGGCGGCAGCCGTGGCAAATGTCGAATACCCGATGCAGTTCTTGATTGAGCGCCGCCTCGTCCCAGAAGAGAGGGTTAGCCGTGGCAAGCGTATGTCTCTGAGGGGCTTCTAAACTGCCTTCACGCGCGGTCATTGCTTGTCTTTCGTCAATATTTATACACGGGTAGGAACTGCTTCCGGCCCGGCGGGACGGAAGCAGTAAGCTAGAACGCTAAAGTGCGATTAATTGCCGAGGGTGTCCAGCGCCTTCTGGAAGCGGTTGGCATGCGAGCGTTCGGCTTTGGATAGCGTTTCGAACCAATCGGCGATTTCGTCGAAACCTTCGTCGCGCGCGGACTTCGCCATGCCTGGGTACATATCGGTGTACTCATGGGTCTCGCCGGCGATGGCGGCTTTTAGGTTGTCGCCGGTGGCGCCGATCGGTAGCCCGGTGGCGGGGTCGCCGACTGCTTCCATATATTCCAAATGGCCGTGGGCGTGTCCGGTTTCGCCTTCCGCGGTGGAGCGGAACACGGCGGCGACGTCGTTATAGCCTTCTACGTCGGCCTTCGCCGCGAAATACAAATAACGGCGGTTAGCCTGAGATTCGCCGGCAAATGCGGCTTTAAGATTGTCGAAGGTTTTGGAGCCTTTGAGGTTCATCGCGATCTCCTTGAAAAAGAGGGTTATAAACAGTTTATAACAGTTAGACCAAATCTAATCTGTAAACGTAGTATAGATATAGTGCAGAAGCGCTGTCAAGGGTTGCTCGAATTACTTTATGCGCGTGCGAGGTGAGGCGTTAACAATTATGAGGGGAAGGTGTTTTTGCGTGCGACGGCGCCACGCGCAAGAAGGCCCGCGATCAGCGGTGTTCGGCAGAGCGCAACGGTGCGCGGCGGTCGCGCTCGATATAGGTGGCCAGCTCATTCAAGGCGAGGCGATACACTTCCCGCTTGAATTCGATCACCGATTCCAGCGGCACCCAGTATTCACTCCAGCGCCAGGCATCGAATTCCGGGTGGCCGCTGGCGCGCAAGCTGACATCGCAGTCGCGCCCGGTCAAGCGCAGCAAAAACCAAATTTGTTTTTGGCCTTTATAGCTGCTGCGCCATTCACGCTTGATCCACTGCGCCGGCACCTCGTAACGCAACCAGTTTTTGGTGCGGCCCAAAATACGCACATGCTGAGGTTGCAACCCCACCTCTTCGTACAGCTCCCGAAACATGGCTTGCTCCGGGGATTCCCCCTTATCGATGCCGCCTTGCGGGAACTGCCAAGAATGTTCGCGTATCCGTTTGCCCCAGAAAACCTCGTTTTTCGCGTTACATAAAATGATGCCGACATTGGGACGGTACCCATCGCGGTCTATCATTTCGCTTCCTTAAATTTCAACGTTGCCAGCATTGTTTCATATTTCATTCGGCAATGAAAGACGCGCGGCCTGGCGCGAGTGATCGGGTACAATAGCCCTTTCAATCAATCTATTAGAATGCGGCCATGCCAGTTAATTTCACCCCGACAGCGCGCGAGAATTTACTTCCGATTCAAGGCATTTTTTTGGGTGTTACCGAAGCCAATATCAAGAAACCGGGGCGCAAGGATTTGTTGGTGATCGCACTCGAGAGCACCGCCACGATTAGCGCCGTATTTACCCAAAACCGCTTTTGCGCCGCGCCGGTGATTGTCGCGCGTGAGCATCTGGCACGCGAGCAGCCGATCCGCGCGCTGGTGGTGAATACCGGAAACGCCAATGCGGGCACCGGTGCGGATGGATTGATCAGCGCGCGTGAGGTATGCCGTGAATTATCCACCCTCATCGCGTGCGCGCCGGAGCAAGTGCTGCCATTTTCCACCGGCGTGATCATGGAACCGTTGCCGCTTGAAAAAATTACCGCCGGGCTACCCGCATGCGTGCGTCATTTGGGCAAGGCCGATTGGTTCGATGCGGCGCAAGCGATCATGACCACCGATATCGTGCCTAAGGCTTTTTCCAAACGCGTGACGATCGCAGGCCAAATCGCCACGATTACCGGCATCGCCAAAGGATCGGGCATGATTCATCCGAATATGGCGACCTTGCTCGGCTTTATCGCCACGGATGCCAGGGTGGCGCCGGACGCGTTGCAAGCGATGCTGCGGCATGCCGTGGCACAGTCTTTTAATTGCATCACCGTGGATGGCGATACCTCCACTAACGATGCCTGTGTGTTGATGGCCACCGGCCAAGGCGGTGCGCGCGTATCCAGCGCGAGCGGTGACGATTACATAGCGTTGCGCGATGCCGTGACCGAGGTGGCAATCTGGCTCGCGCAGGCTATCGTGCGCGATGGCGAGGGCGCTACCAAGTTCATGACCATTCGCGTCGAAGGCGGTAATTCCACGGCCGAATGCCGCGCTATCGCGTATGCCATTGCGCATTCGCCGCTGGTCAAGACCGCCTTCTTCGCCTCCGACCCGAATTTGGGGCGCATTTTGGCGGCAATCGGCTATGCCGGAATCGGCGATCTCGACGTGAGTAAAGTGCAACTTTATCTCGGCGATGTGCTGGTTGCGGAGCAAGGCGGACGCGCCGCCAGTTACCGCGAAGCAGACGGTCAGCGCGTAATGCAGGCACCGGAAATCGTGGTGCGGGTAGCGTTAAATCGCGGCGCGGCGAACGCCACGGTTTGGACCTGCGATTTTTCTTACGATTACGTGAAGATTAATGCGGAATACCGGAGTTAATTCAGCTATGGAAGCCCCCCTGATTCATCGCGCCGAAGCATTGATTGCGCGCCTGGAAGCGCTGCTTGCGCCGCCGGCCACGAGTCCGGACTGGCAAGCCGCGATCGCCTTTCGCTGGCGTAATCAAAACGGACGCGGCTATCTCAAGCCGGTGCCGCATCCGCATCGCGTGCGGCTCAAGGATTTGCGCGGCGTGGATGAACAAAAACAAGTCATCGAGCGCAACACGCGCCAATTTGTCGCCGGCCAACCCGCCAATAATGTTTTGCTCTCCGGCGCGCGCGGCACCGGAAAATCGTCCTTGGTCAAAGCGGTGCTGAATCAGTTTTCGTCCAAGGGTCTGCGTCTAATCGAAGTGGGAAAACGCGATCTCGGCGATTTGCCCGACATCGTGGATTTGATTTATGGCCGGCCGGAGCGCTTCATTTTATTTTGCGACGACCTTTCATTTGGCGCGGAGGAGCCGGGCTATCAGGCACTGAAGGCGATTCTCGACGGCTCGATTGCCTCCAATACCGATAATTTGCTGGTGTATGCGACTTCGAACCGCCGGCATTTAATGCCGGAATACATGTCGGAAAATCTCGCTGCCAAGCACGTCGGTCATGAAGTGCATCCCGACGAAGCGGTAGAGGAAAAGGTTTCGCTTTCCGAGCGCTTCGGTGTTTGGCTGTCGTTTTATCCTTTCGACCAGGATGCCTATCTCGATATCGCCGATTATTGGGTGGCGCAACTCGGCGGCGCGATCACTGACACGGAAATTCGTCATCGTGCCGCCCTGCAATGGGCGCTGGCGCGTGGCTCGCGTAGCGGGCGCGTGGCTTGGCAATTCGCGCGTGACTGGGTGGGCCGACAGGCAATCGGCAAGCCGGAGAAACGTAGCCGATGACGGCGTGCGCGGCGACGGCAATGACCGATGTCGCGGTGGCGGTCATCATGCGGCCCGATGGCGCGTTTCTGCTGGCGCGCCGCCCCGAGGGCAAGCCGTATGCGGGCTACTGGGAGTTTCCCGGCGGCAAAGTGGAGCCGAATGAGAGCGTGCGCGCCGCCCTCGCGCGCGAAATCAAAGAAGAGTTGGGAATTACGATCACCCGCGCTTATCCGTGGGTGACGCAAGTTTTCGACTATCCGCATGCCACCGTTAAATTGCATTTTTATCGCGTCATCGCTTGGATGGGCGAGCCACATCCGCACGAGGGCCAGCTCTTTTCTTGGGAGCGTGCAGAGTCGGTGGGTGTGGCGCCCGTGCTGCCGGCAAACGGCCCGATTCTGCGTGGCTTGTCTTTACCGCCGGTGATGGCGGTGACGCAAGCCGCCGAGTTGGGCGAGAAGATTTTTTTGGATAAATTGGAGGCGGCCTTGCGCAAGGGTGTGCGCTTGATTCAATTGCGCGAGAAAACGCTTTCCGAAACCGCTTTGCTCGCGCTCGCGCAGCGTGTGGCCGAGCGAGCGCGGGTCTACGGGGCGCGCGTGCTGCTCAACGGCGAGCCGGCACTGGCGCAGCAGGCGGGTTTGGATGGCGTGCATTTGACCGCGCAGCGCCTCATGCGCGCCACGACGCGGCCCGATGTGGCATGGTGCGGCGCGTCCTGCCATACGCGGCAGGAACTAGCGCACGCGGCGCGGCTACAGCTCGACTACGCGGTGCTGGGCCCCGTGCTGCCTACCGCCTCTCACCCCAATGCGCCTACCCTAGGCTGGGATGGGATGCGCCGGCTCGCTCAGGATTATCCGCTGCCGGTGTATGTGATCGGCGGCATGCAGCCGGCACATTTGGAAACCGCATGGGAGCATGGTGCGCATGGCATCGCGATGCTGCGCGGAGCGTGGTGAGATGCGCTGGCTCGCGCTGACGGTTATATTGCTCGCGGGGTGCGGCAAAGAAAATATTGCGACCGCGCCTTGTGCGGCGCTGGTGCAGGGATGCACGGTGGCCGTGGGCGCGGGACAAATCCGCGTGCAAACGGATACTGTACCGCTGCCGCTTAAACCTTTTATCTTAACGGTCGCGGCTCCCGATGCGCACGCCGTGAGCGCCGTATTTCAAATGCAAGGAATGGAGATGGGTTTCAATCGTTATCGCTTGTTACGCGAGCCCAATGGGGTCTGGCGCGCCAGCATCACGCTCCCGGTTTGTGTCAGCGGCCGGCGTGATTGGTTGATGATTTTAGAAGTGGATGGGGTACGGCGCGCATTGCCGTTTCAAACCCCAGGTAGTTAGTTCGCGGCCTTGACTATCGCATGCACGTGCACGGTGCCGGCCGCGCGCGTGCCGCGTTTGAAATCCAGTACGAGTTGAACCTGTTCTCCGGCCTTCAGTGGCTGCTTGAGGTTAATCAGCATCAAATGCAATCCTCCAGGCTCGAGCTTTACCGGTTTGCCGGCCTCCAGCGCCAAAGCCGGAAGATAACGCATTTCCATGATGCCGTTTTTCATCGTCATGGAATGGAGTTCCACGGTTTCGGCGGCGGGCGATTGCGCGCCGGACAAGGTTAGCGGCTGCTTGGTTTCAAGTGTGAGGTAAGCGGCGGCAATGTTGGCGCCGGGGGGCGGTAAACGCACCCAGGCGTCTTTCACCGTAGCGAGTTCGGCGGCATGGCTAGAGGGAATCAATATTAGCGTGAAGGCGAGAAGCAAGAATTGACGCATGGGAGTCTCCGTGAGATGCGCTATTGATGGTCGGATTCGGTGGGCGCGTCGGGCGAATCCGGCGTCTCGTTAGAAGCGACGCTATACGATTCGCTTGCCCATTGGCCCAAGTCGATCAGTTTACAACGTTCGGAGCAGAACGGTCGATAGCGATTGTCCGGATTGTACAGACTCGGTTTGCCGCACAATGGGCAGGCGACGAGGCGGGGTTTCACAGGCAACAAAGGGTCAGATCGAATTCGATGTCGGTGTCGCACGCCCTGGGCCGTTCGGTTCCCGTGCTCAGCGCGGTGAAACGAATGTTGATGGCGTATTTGTTAGCGCTGATTTCCGGAAAGCATGGCAGGCTTTCGTCCAATGCCACGCGCAGCATTTGCGCCGCGCGACCGGATACCATTTGCTGATAGGCGCCTTGCGGGGCCACGCGACGCAGCGCTTGCCCGCTGTCGCGCAGAATTTTAAGGATGATTCCGATTGCGCTGTTCAGCGGTTGAAACGGCGCCATCCATTCGCGCAAACTATCGCGCCGCGCCGATGCGTCCAGGCTAAGCCAGTAGTGATAAGACGGCAAATCGAATTCGCATACCCCGCCCGGGATGCACGCGCGCTGTTTGATGCTCATCACCCATTCGTTGTCGCGCAAGTGCTGGCCAATCTTGCCCGAAAGACCGTGGATCTGCGCGATGGTGGTGGCGATGTGATGCAGTACATCTTCTAGTGCGTCCGATTGCACGCCAGGGTTGTTGCGCAACAATTCCAGCGATTGCTTTTGACGTTCCAGTTCTTGGATGAGATCGGATTTTAAATCGCCGCGCGCGATCTCGAGAATTTCAAATAGCGTTAGCAGGGCCGCATGATGTGCGAGCGATGCATCTTGCCCGGCAAAGTGCGAATACTTCGCGAACAAATCCTCCATACGCATCAATATGCGAATGCGCTCGTTCAGAGGATATTCGTAAGTGATCACTGTCCGGCCTAAAAGTTTAGCTATTCTGGCCCAGAACCTCCAAAAATACAAACGGGTTGGGAGGAAATTTAATGCGAATTCTAGGGCTTAGCTACGGTCGCTCCGGGCGTGGGCGAGATAGCGCGCGTGGAGTGCCGCGATTTGATCGCGTAGCGCGTCGCGATCCTGGGTGTTATGAATAATATCGTCGGCTTGCTTCAACCGCGCATCGCGCGGGAGCTGATTGGCCATGATGGCGCGTACTTCGCTCTCGGATAAGCGGCTACGCGCGGTGCCGCGCGCGATTTGTTCGGTTTCGGTGCAATCCACCACGAGGCGGCGCCGGATCAAAGGCAGGTAGTGTCCCGTCTCGAACAGCAGGGGCACGACAAGGATCGCATACGGCGCGCGGCAGGCATGGAGGGCGGCGAGAACTTGTTCATGAATGAGCGGGTGGAGAATCGCTTCCAGCTTTGATTTTATGCGGGTATCGCTAAATACTTGCGCGCGCAACTGGGCGCGATCGAGGCGGCCATCGGGGAGCAGGATACCCGGGCCGAACTGTCGCACAATCTCTTCGAATCCTTGCGCGCCCGGCTGAGTCAGCGCATGCGAAATCGCATCGGTATCGATAACCGCCGCACCCAGCTCGGCGAAGTATCGGGCGACGGTGGTCTTGCCGCAAGCCACGCCGCCGGTGAGGCCAACGCAATACACCATCAGTCGATGCGGCGGGTAGCGTAGATCATCAATGCAGCCAAGCCAGATAAGCCTGGGTCAAGTTTTGCCCCCAAAACAGGGCGATGATGCCGCCGCCCGCGAGGTAGGGGCCGAAGGGAATTGGCTGGCTGCGCGCATGGCGCGCCAATGCGATGAGGCCGATGCCGACGATCGCCCCGACCGCGGACGAGAGCAGTATCACCGCCGGCAGCATGGACCAACCCAGCCAAGCGCCGATCGCGGCGAGCAGCTTGAAATCGCCATATCCCATGCCTTCTTTGCCGGTGGCGAGCTTGAATAGCCAATAGATCGTCCACAGCACGAGATAACCCGCCACCGCGCCGATGAGCGCGGAAGCAAGATCGGTAAACAGCCCGCCAGAATTCACTAATAGCCCGAGCCAAATCAAGGGTTGCGTGATTTGATCGGGCAACAATTGGGTGTCCGCGTCGATGAAGGTCAACGCGATCAGTGCCCAGCAAAACACCAGCGCGGCCAAGGTCGTCCACTGCACGCCGAAGCGCCATGCGACATAGCCGGAAAGCAATCCCGTGAGCGCTTCGACGATAGGGTAGCGCATGGAAATGCGGGCGTTGCAGTGGCGGCATTTGCCGCGCAACAAAACATAGCTCAGGAGGGGTAGATTATCCATGGCGCGCACCGGACTCGCGCAAGATGGGCAGCGCGAGCGCGGCGTGACGAGATTGAATGTTTCCGCCGCCGGTGCCACTCGCGCGGCGAGTTCGGCGCAGAATACGTTCCATTCGCGCTCCATGATTTTCGGCAGACGGTAAATCACTACATTCAAAAAACTGCCAATCAGCAGGCCGAGCACGAGCACGAAACCGGCAAACAGAGCCGGCGGTGCATCCCGGAATAGCGCCAGCGCCGCTTGGAACGTTTCCACGCCGGGCCGTTAGATCGCTTGACCCATTTTGAAGATCGGCAGGTACATGGAAATCACCAGACCGCCAATCAACGTGCCGAGCACTACCATGATGATAGGCTCGAGCAAGGCGGACATGCGCTCGACGATATCATCCACTTCGCGATCGTAATAATCGGCGACCTTGCCGAGCATGGAATCGAGTTGCCCCGATTCTTCGCCGATTTGCACCATCTGGATCACCATATTGGGGAATAAATTGGTGTTCTGCATGGCGACCGTCAAGTTGGTGCCAGTGGATACTTCGCCTTGAATGCGTTTGGTGGCATGGAAGAATACTTGATTGCCCGCGGAACCGGCGACGGATTCCAAGGCTTCGACCAGCGGCACCCCGGCGGCGAACATGGTCGACAGCGTGCGCGACCAGCGCGCGATGGCGCTTTTTTCCAGCAGTTCACCGAAGACCGGCAGTTTGAGAGAAAGGCGGTCGATGGTGTTTTGCATTTTCTTCGAGCGTTTCCAGCTATAGAAGAAAAACCAGGTACCGCCGATAGTAATGCCGAAGATCGCCCACCAATAAGCGATAAAAAAGTCGGAGATCGCGATCACCACCAGCGTCGGCGCGGGGAGGTCGGCGCCGAAGCTCTTGAACAAATCCTTGAAGGTTGGGATCACGAAAATCATGATGATGGCGGTAATGATGAAGGCCACCACCAAGATCGCGGCGGGGTAGAACAGCGCGGATTTGATCTTACCCTTGATGGCGATGATTTTTTCTTTATAGGTGGCGAGCCGCTCCAGCACGCCGTCCAAAATACCTGCTTGCTCGCCGGCATTGACCAGGTTGCAAAACAGCGCATCGAAGTACACCGGCCGTTTGCCGAAGGCCTGTGCCAGGCTGCTGCCGGACGATACGTCGTTTTTCACGTCGGTCAGCAATTGCGCCACGGCCGGATTGGAATGGCCCTTGGCCACGATGTCGAAGGATTGCAGCAGCGGCACGCCGGACTTGAGCATGGTGGCGAATTGGCGCGTGAACAGCGCGATATCTTTTTCGGTGATTTTCTTGCCGCGGCCGAAGGTCGATTGTTTTTTGACCTTGGTCGGAGAAATACCTTGCCGGCGCAAGTTGGCGTTGACCACGGCTTCGCCGCTGGCGCGCATATCGCCCTTGATGACCTTGCCTTTTTTATCCTTGCCTTCCCAGGCGAAATTAAATTCTTTGACGGCTTTTCTCGTTGCGACTGCCATGGTGGTGCCCCTTATTCGTTGGTCACGGCTTCGACTTCTTCCAGTGAGGTAAGGCCTGCTTTTACTTTCAGCAAACCCGATTGGCGCAGATCTTTCACGCCCTCGCGCTTAGCTTGGTCGGCGATATCGATCGCGGTGCCGTTTTTCATGATGATGCGGCTGATTTCCTCCGTGATCGGCATGACTTGGTAGATGCCGAGGCGGCCTTTGTAGCCGGTGCCCTTGCACGCTTCGCAGCCGACATGGCCGTAAGGTTGCCAGCTGCCATCCAGGTCTTCCTCGGTGAATCCGGCGCGCAGCAGCACTTCCGGCGGAACCTCGATAGGCTTTTTGCACTGCTTGCATAAGCGGCGCGCCAAGCGTTGCGCGGTGATCAAGATCACCGAAGAGGCAATGTTGAATGGCGCCACGCCCATGTTCATTAGCCGGGTAAGCGTGGTTGGCGCGTCGTTGGTGTGCAGCGTCGAGAGCACCATGTGGCCGGTCTGGGCGGCCTTGATCGAAATGTCGGCGGTTTCCAGGTCGCGAATCTCGCCCACCATGATGACATCCGGGTCTTGGCGCAGAAAGGCGCGCAGCGCGGCGGCAAAAGTGAGCCCGGCTTTATCATTGACGTTGACTTGGTTCACGCCCGGCAGGTTGATCTCCGCGGGGTCTTCCGCGGTGGAAATATTGGTGCCGGGCTGGTTAAGAATATTGAGGCAAGTATAGAGCGAGACGGTTTTTCCGCTACCGGTTGGGCCGGTTACCAGCACCATGCCGTAAGGGCGCGAAACGGCATTCAGCAAGGCCTCTTTCTGCTCCGGCTCGTAGCCCAAGGCATCGACACCGAGCTGCGCGCTGGCGGGATCCAAGATCCGCATCACGATTTTTTCGCCCCACAGCGTGGGTAAGGTGCTGACGCGAAAATCGATGGCGCGATTTTTCGACAGTACCAATTTCATGCGGCCGTCTTGCGGCACGCGTTTCTCGGCGATATCGAGCTTGGAGATCACCTTGATGCGCGACGAGATTTTGTCCTTGATCGCCAGCGGCGGTTTGGCGACTTCGTACAGCACGCCGTCCAAGCGGTAGCGGATGCGGTAAAATTTTTCGAACGGTTCGAAGTGGATGTCCGATACGCCGGAATTGATGGCATCGAGCAATACCTTTTGCAGGTATTTCACGACCGGCGCATCGTCGATATCGGTAACGCCGCTGTCATCTTGTTTTGGTGCGCCCTCGCCCTCGGCTTCGAGCATATCCATGTCGATGTCTTCGCCGACTAGTT
>DAIAMA010000099.1 GCA_027438535.1 bacterium | reverse complement strand
GGACGGACCGGCCGCGCTGTTGCCGAGCGGCGACCATTATGCGCTGGTGTGGACTACATCGCCCGCGCGTGCGCAGACGCTCTTGGCCTTGAACGATGCGGATTTCCTGGCCCAGCTCCATGCGCATTTTGGCGACCGCCAAGGGCGATTTTTAAGCGCGACGCCGCGCACCAGCTTTCCGCTTGGCTTGTCCCGGAGCCAGCCGGTGACGCGCGAGCATCTGGTGCTTATCGGCAACGCCGCGCAAGTATTGCATCCGGTGGCGGGGCAAGGCTTCAATATGGGGTTGCGCGATGCTTGGGAACTGGCGCAAGCCACGCTCGCCTGCGCGCCGCGGGCGATTGGCGATGCCGCGATGTTGCGCGGCTATGTCGCGGGGCGGCGTGTGGATACGCAGGGCGGGATTTTTTTCACGGATTTGCTGGTGCGCGGTTTTTCCAACCGGATTCCGGGGCTGCGTCAAGCGCGCGGGTTGGCCTTGTCCGCGCTCGATGCCTTGCCGCCGGTAAAATCCTTCGTGGTGCGGCGCATGATTTTTGGGGCGAAGGGGTAGACTAAAAAAGTATTCACCACGGGGGTACACGGAGTACACAGAGGAAAACCAATTTACTTAGCGAAGCTTTGAGTCCCTTGATAAAAAAATATCTTTTGCTTTTCCTCCGTGCCCTCCGCGTACTCCGTGGTGAGAGTTTGCTTTTCTATGTCAGGTAAATAATGACTGATCAAACATTCGATGTCGCGATTGTCGGCGCCGGGCTCGTCGGCAGCAGCTTGGCGCTGGCCTTGCGCGGCAGCGGCTTGTCGATCGCCTTGATCGAGGCGCGCGTGCCGCCACCCGTGCCGCCGGATGCCGGCTGGGATCAGCGCATCTACGCCATTAGTCCGAGCAGCGCGAACTTCTTGGCGCAACTGGATGTCTGGGCGGACTTGCCGGCGGAGCGCATGGCGCGCATCGAAGCAATGGCGATATATGGCGACGACGGCAGTGCGCGTCTCGATTTCAGTGCCTACGAAGCCGGCTTGGCACAGCTCGCTCACATTGTCGAAAACCGCGTATTGCAAGCGGCATTGTGGCATGCGCTTAAGATGCAGAGCGGCGTCACGCTGTTTTGCCCGGCCGCGTGCGCGGCGTTGCGGATAGCGCAAGACGCGGCGTATCTGAGCTTAGACGATGGCAAGCAGATCGCCGCCAAGCTGATCGTCGCCGCTGATGGTGCGCACTCTTGGGTGCGCGAACACGCCGCTATCGAAGCCCGCGACAAGGATTACCGGCAACTCGGCGTGGTGGCGAATTTCGCCACCGAATTAGCGCATGGCGGGACGGCATATCAGTGGTTTCGCCCGGACGGCGTATTGGCGTATTTGCCCTTGCCGGGGAACCGGATTTCCATCGTCTGGTCTTTACAGCAGGATATGGCCAATGTTTTATTGCAATTGCCCGTCATTGAATTGTGCGAGCGCGTAGCAGAAGCCGGCGCTGGGCGCCTGGGCAAGCTGGAATTGATTACGCCGGCGGCGGCTTTCCCGCTGCATCTGATTGAACCGGAGCGCCTGATCAAGCCGCGCCTCGCCCTGATCGGCGATGCGGCGCATCAAGTGCATCCGCTGGCGGGGCAGGGCGTGAATCTCGGTTTTGCCGATGCGCGCGTGCTGGCGGCGGTGCTTGCCGGGCGCGGCGCGCGGGATTGCGGCGATAGCTTATTGTTACGGCGCTACGAACGGGCGCGGCGCGAAGAGATTCTCGCCATGCAACTCGTGACCGATGGTTTGCAAGCGTTGTTCAATCAGGCCCAGCCCGTGTTACGCTGGGCGCGCAATACCGGACTTGGGCTGACGAATCGCCTCACTGGGGTGAAGCGTCAGCTTATCAAACAGGCTTTAGGCCGCATTTAAATTTCAACCGTGAAAGGATCATTGTGATAAGCACTTGGATGGCGCGTGCCGCGCTGGCTGTACTGCTCGTTTCCGGCGGCGCCCATGCCGACGAGGCGACGGCAAAGAAACAACTGGGCGAACGTTTTCCCGATCTGCCGATTCAAAGCATGAAACCGGCGCCGATCCCCGGCTGGTATGAAGTATTTTCCGGCGACCGGCTGTTTTATGTCGACGACAAAGCCGATTTTATATTTGTCGGTTCGATCATCGATGCCAAGACCAAACGTAATTTGACCGAAGAGCGGATTCGCGATTTATTGCGGGTGAAATTCGATGCCTTGCCGTTCGGCGACGCGATCAAGATCGTCAAAGGCGACGGTAAGCGCAAGCTCGCCGTATTCGAGGACCCGGATTGCCCCTACTGCAAACGCTTGGACGGGGATTTGGCGCAACTCACCAACTACACGCTCTATGTTTTTTTGTATCCGATCGACCAGTTGCATCCCGATGCGAGCAATAAATCGAAGAAAGTCTGGTGCGCCAAGGACCGCGCGACGGCCTGGAACGATGTCATGACGACAGGGCAAGTGCCGCAAAACAAGGGCGATTGCGCCACGCCGATCGCGCGTATCGCCAAGCTGGCCAGTCAATTGCGTATCAACGGCACGCCGGCGATTATTTTCGAGGACGGGCGCATGGTGCCGGGCGCCATACCCAAGGCGCAAATCGAAAAACTCCTGAGCGAGGCCGCCGCCGCGCATAAGGCGGAACCGAAGCCGCAGGAGACGAACAAAAAATGACCGGTAGTTTCTGGGATACGGTTTACGCCGAGCCCCACTATGTATTCGGCACCGAACCGAATACTTTTCTCGCGGCGCAAAAAGCGCGGCTCAAGCCCGGTCAGCGCGCATTGGCCGTGGCCGACGGCGAGGGGCGCAATGGCGTGTGGCTCGCCGAACAAGGTTTGGACGTATTGTAGGTGGAATATTCGCTCCCGGCGGTGGAAAAAGCGAAGCAATTGGCGCAAGCGCGCGGTGTGCAACTTAACTTCCAAGTTGCCGATGTGTTGACGTGGACGTGGCCGGTGCAGGCTTACGATATCGTGGCGGCGATTTTCATCCAATTCGCGAGCCCCGCCGATCGCGCCAAGCTATTTCGGCATCTCCAGGACGCATTGAAGCCGGGCGGCTTGCTGATCCTGCAGGGCTATACGCCGAAACAGGTGGAGTACAAAACCGGGGGGCCGCCTCAGGCTGAAAACATGTACACCCCGGCGCTGCTGCGCACGGTGTTTTCCGAGATGGAAATCCTGCATCTCGCCGAGCACGAAGAATTCATCGCCGAGGGGACGAAACACTATGGAATGTCGGCGCTGATCGATTTGGTGGCGCGCAAGAAGTGAACGGCGATTAAGTAAAGGGTGATTAGGTAAACCGTACGCTAAATTTTTCGATTATTTAATCCGAACCCCCTATCCGCCTTGGTATCACCCCAAATGCGCGGCGACTGGCTAGAATACCAGTCCTATATGAACACCCCAGCGCAACTTTCCCCGCAAGCGAAGAGCTGGATGCGGCTTTTGGTCGCCACCGAGATTTCGTTCGTTTTGCATTTGGCGCTTATTTTCGGTATTCAGGTCGGCGCGATCGAGCGCGACTACGCACCCTCCGGCGCGATCGATGTGCGCTTAGCGCCGCTGCCCGCGGTGCGCGCAACGCCTGCTCCGGCTCAAGCGCCGGCGGCTGTTCTGGTGAAGGCGATCAATCATCCGGTCAAAAGCCGGATCGAGGATTATCAGCCCGCGCTGCAAGCCGCACCGGGTACGCCGCAAACCGCGACGTCCGCGACGCCGCAGTCCGGCATGCCGGAAGCCGCCGCCAACCCCGCGCTGCTCGACGCTCCGTTGCCTGCCGACCCGACGCATTACCCGGCGCGGGAAGTGGATGAGCATCCGGTATTGATCAATAATGTGCAGCCGGTTTATCCCGACAAAGCCGCCGCAGCGAATGTGAAGGGCGATGTACTGGTGCTGTTTTTTCTGAATGAGAACGGCACCGTGGACGACGTCTCGGTGATAGAGCAAAACCCGCCCGGCTATGGCTTCGGCCAGGCCGTGACCGCATGGCTCCAGCACGCGCGCTTCAAGCCGGCGATGCGCAAGGGGCGGGCAGTGAAAATGCGCGTGGTCTACCGCGTGACGTTTGAGCCTTGAACCTAGAAAAAACTATTACCACGGAGTACACAGAGGACACGGAGTAAAGCTGAAACGTTTCACCACGAAGGACGCAAAGGTACGCGAAGTAAACCCGTTCTTGATTTTCCTTCGCGTACCTTTGCGTCCTTTGCGGTTATCGCTTTTGCTCTTGGATTTTCTCCGTGTCCTCTGTGTACTCCGTGGTTCAAATGCGGTCACACAATTATTCACCTAGATGATTAAGATGCAACGAGCACGTTTCGTCCTCTTGCTTTTTCTATGTTTCGCGCCCTGTGCCGGGGCCCGGCAAGCGCTTGCGAACGCCGCCATCGCCAGCGCGCATCCGCTCGCCACCCAAGCCGGCAAGGCAATACTCGATCAAGGCGGCAATGCCTTCGATGCGGCGGTCGCGGTGGCGGCGGCCTTGGCGGTGGTCGAGCCGTACAGCAGTGGCTTGGGCGGCGGCGGTTTCTTTCTGCTGCATCGCGCGCGCGATGGCAAACAGGTCATGCTCGATGCGCGCGAGACCGCGCCGCTTCACGCCACGGCCAATATGTATCTGGATGCAGCGGGCAATCCGGTTCCCAATGCCTCGCTGAATGGCGCGCGCGCGGCGGGCATTCCGGGGCTGCCGGCGGGCTTGGTGTATCTCGCCCAACACTATGGCAGCTTGCCTTTGACGCGCAGTTTGGCGCCGGCGATACGGCTGGCGCAGCAGGGTTTTCCGGCGGATGCGCGTTATCGTGCCATGGCACAGGCGCGCCTGGCGCTGCTGCAAGCGCAGACGGCTGCAGCCACGCAGTATTTGCGCCGCAATGACGTGCCGGCGCTCGGCGCGCGCATCCGCCAAGCCGCGTTGGCCACGACGCTACATGCCTTGGCGCGGTATGGCGCCGCGGGTTTCTATCGTGGCCCTATTGCGCGCGAACTGGTGGCATCGGTGCGCGCCGGCGGCGGCATTTGGACGCGCGCCGATTTGACGCGCTATCGCATAAAGGAACGTACGCCGATCACCTTCGATTATCGCGGCATGCATATCGTGAGCGCGCCGCCGCCGTCGGCAGGCGGCGTGACGCTGGCGCAAACGCTGAATATTTTGGCGCGCTACGATTTAGCGCGGCTCGATCAAGCGCAGCGCATGCATCTGGTGGTTGAAGCGCTGCGCCGCGCCTATCACGACCGCGCCTACTTGGGCGATCCGGATTTCGTGCGCATGCCTTTGGCGCGGCTGATGAGCCGCGCCTATGCCGAGCAGCGCGCCGTGAGTATCGATCCGAACAAGGCCACGCCCAGTGCGAGCCTGGATGCCGCGCCCGAGATTCCGCAAGGCGATCACACCACGCATTTTTCCATCGTGGACCGGCAAGGCAATCGCGTCGCGGCGACCTTGAGCATCAATACGATTTTCGGTTCCGGTTTCGTGGCGGGCAAGACCGGCGTGCTGCTCAATAATGAAATGGACGATTTCGCGGCGAGCGAGCAGGGCATGAATGTGTATGGCCTGGCGAACAGCCACGTC
>DAIAMA010000098.1 GCA_027438535.1 bacterium | reverse complement strand
ACGCGTACCGGGTCGCCGGGACCGTGTTCGCTCCACAGGTTTTTCTCGAACAGTTTGGTGTTGTTCCTGATGAGGTGGTTAGCGCTCTGCAGGATGCGCTGCGAAGAACGGTAGTTCTGCTCCAGCTTGATGACGCGCAGAGTGGGGTAGTCATTCTGCAGGTTGCTCAGATTGGCCGTGCTGGCGCCGCGCCAGGCATAGATGGCCTGGTCGTCGTCGCCCACGGCGGTGATGGCGGCGCGGTCGCCAGCCAGCAGTTTCATCATCTGGTATTGGCAGGTGTTGGTGTCCTGATATTCGTCGATCAAGAGGTAGCGCAGCTTATCTTGCCATTTGCCCAGCGCCTCTCGCTCGCGCTCGAATATTTCCACCGGCACGCGGATCAAGTCGTCGAAATCGAAGGCTTGATAGGCGCGCAGCGTGTCTTGGTAGCGCTGATACAGTTTGGCGGCTGCGTGTTCGGCATCGTTCTCGGCATGCAATGCAGCCGCATCGGCCGCGATCAAATCGTTTTTCCAGCGCGAAATGCGGTATTGCACACGTTTTAATTCCGCCTTGTCGGTGGTCTTCATGATGTCCGATAAGACGTGCAAGCTATCGGCGGCGTCGAGAATGGAAAATTGCGGCTTGTAGCCGATGTGTTTGGCTTCCTGGCGCAGGATATGCATCCCCAGCGAATGGAAGGTGGTGACCGTGAGGCCCTTGCTCGCTTGGCCGGATAACAGTTTGTGCGCGCGTTCTTTCATCTCGCGCGCGGCCTTGTTGGTGAAGGTAATGGCGGCGATGTGCGCGGGCTGATAGCCGCAATCGCCGATCAGATAAGCGATTTTGTGCGTGATGACCCGGGTCTTGCCGCTGCCCGCGCCGGCCAGCACCAAGAGCGGGCCGTCGAGGTGCTTGACCGCGGCGCGTTGCTCGGCATTGAGTCCATCAAAAGGCGAGGGGGAAGCAGTACGGGATTGTTGCTGTGACACGCTGTCATTCTATCATGGGCAGTGGCGCGCGCTCCCGGTAAAATGACGCCATTGAAACGAAATGATGCCTTATGTCCACCTATGCTATCGGCGATATCCAAGGTTGCTTTGAAGCGCTGAATAAGCTTCTGGGAAAAATACAATTCGACCCCGCGCAAGACCGCTTGTGGCTGGTGGGCGATCTGGTCAATCGCGGGCCGGACTCGGTGGATGTGCTGCGCTGGGCCATGGCCCTGGGCGATCGCGTGGTCACGGTGCTGGGCAATCACGATCTGCATTTATTGGGCGTAGCGGAAGGCCATGTCCCGCCGCATCGCGGCGATACCTTGGATGAAATACTCGCGGCGCCGGATCGGGACGAATTACTCGATTGGCTGCGCCGGCAGCGTCTCATTTATGCCGAAGGCGATTGGATGCTGGTGCACGCCGGGCTGTTACCGCAATGGACGGTGGCACAGGCGGTGCAATTAGGGCAAGAGGTGGAAGCGGCATTGCGCGCGGATAATTACCGCGATTTTCTCCGGCACATGTACGGCAATCAACCCGCCCAGTGGGCGGATAGCTTAAGCGGCATCGACCGGCTGCGCGTGATCACCAATGCCATGACGCGGCTGCGCGTGTGCTCGGCGGCCGGGGTGATGGATTTCAACTACAAGGGTGCGCCGGAAGGCCGGCCGCAAGGCACTTGGCCCTGGTATGCGGTGCCGGGGCGCGGGAGCGAGGGCGCCAATATTGTATTTGGCCACTGGTCGGCGCTCGGGCTCAATGTAGGAAGCCGTCATGTGGCACTGGATACGGGTTGTCTGTGGGGGGGCAAGCTGTCGGCGCTGCGTCTCGAAGACCGGCGGGTATTCCAGGTGTCTTGTGCGGCGACGGCAAATTTAAATGATTGGCGATAGCGGCTTCCGCGACGAGTGCGATTTCGCGCCGCGTTTTCCCTTGGATCGTTAAGGTCTCAAGATAAGTCGCTTCTACCCTAATCCGGCGCCGCGCCAGCACATTACGCAAGGAATCCGCCAGACTAAGGTCGCCAAAGTAAGCCGGCGCGGTGTCGATGCTACCATCGGGCAGCAGATAGCGGATCGTGAGCAATATGGTGGGCGCTTGCTGATTGACCGCCGCTTGAAACAGCGATGCGTGGAAGGGCAGCAGACGCCGCCCATCGGTGGTGGTGCCCTCGGGGAAAAGCCCGATGCAATCGCCCCGCGCCAAGGCCGCTTCGGCTTGTTTGATGATGGCGGCGGTGTGGTGGCGCCGCTCGCGGTGGATAAACAGCGTTCCGCATTTTTCCGCGAGCCAGCCGATGACCGGCCAGCCGCGCACGTCCGCTTTAGAAATGAAGCGCACCGGCCGGATGGTGTAAAGGAGCCAAATATCCAGCCATGAAACGTGGTTGGATACGAAAACCGCGCCGCGCATCGCGAGATCCGGCATCGGCCCGTGCACGTGGTATTCGACGCCGAAAATCCCAAGCAGTTTTTTCGACCAGCTTTGAATGATGCGGCTATGCAGCGGCTCGCGCGCGAAGCGCAGCACCGTGCCAGCGATGATCACCCCTTGCAGAAGATGCAATCCAACGCGTATCAGCCGTACTAGTTGAATAGCGTAAGGGGTGGGGGTGTCCGTCATGTAGGTTCGAGAAAGTGCCTCGCGTAACGTTTGTTCATCAGCGACATGGGCAACATCAGCATCAGATCCGCGGTATTGAAATCGGGATCGCATGCCGGCTCGCCGCACACATAACACCCTAGCCGCATATAGCCTTTGACCAGCGGCGGCAGCGGTGCGTTCAAGGTACCGTTCAGCGCTTCCAGCGGCAAGCGCTGGCGCGGGAACACGCGCCATTCGGCCGGGCTCATATGCTCCATGTTCAGGCGGCGATAAATACTTGCCGCCGCGTGGCCGCCATCCGTCATGCTGATACTGGCACAACCGATCAGATAATCATAGCCGCGCTGTTGCATGTATTTGGCCAAGCCCGACCATAATAAGCCGATCGCCGCGCCGCTGCGGTAATCCGGATGCACGCAAGAGCGGCCCACTTCCACCATGCGCTCGTACAAATGCGCGAGGCGGGTGAGATCGAACTCGGTTTCCGAATAATAGCCGCCGATGCGGCGCGCCAGCGCCGGGTTCAGCACGCGGTAGGTGCCGACGACTTCCCAGGTATCGTTGTCGCGCACCAGCAAGTGGTCACAATAGGGATCGAAAATATCTTTGTCAATGCCGGGCTCGCGCGTCGCCAGCCGTGCCCCCATTTCATCGGAAAACACCGTGTAGCGCAGGCGTTGCGCTTCGCGTACTTCATCCTCGTCGCGCGCGAACGACACGCTTAAATGGGGCGGCTTGCGCTGCGCGAGCAGGTGGAAATCTTCCCGTAGCATGATGATCCTCATCGTGGTTGCGATGAGGGGAAATTACGCAGGCGGTATGACGGAACGGTGACGGCGGGATGAAGCTTCGATGAACGCCGGCCCGGCTCAGGTTTTCGGTGCCAGCCAGGCGCGAAAGGATGCCAGATCGAGCGGCGCGCACAGAAAATAACCTTGCGCCATGTCACAGCCCATTTCAATCAAGCGCTGCAGGGTGGCTTCGTCTTCCACGCCTTCGGCCACCACGCGCAGATCGAGGTTGTGCGCCAAATCGATGATGGAGCGCACGATGTTTTCGTCGCGCACGTCGCGCAACATATGCCGCACGAAACTGACGTCGATCTTGATTTCATCCACCGGCAGATATTTAAGCCGGGCCAGGGAGGAATAACCGGTGCCGAAATCGTCGATCGCCAATTGCACGCCGATTTCTTTGAGATGTTCCAGCGTCGTCGCACGGGCGCGCTGGTCATCCATGATGGCGGTTTCCGTGATTTCTATCACCACGTGCCCGGCCGGCACATTCCACGTGCGGAGGGCTTGGGTCAGCAATTCCGGCAGTTCGGCTTGGATCAAATCTTGGGCCGAAAGATTGATGCTGATGGAAAGTCCTGGCGTGGCTGATTCCAGTTCCTGAAATTCGCGCAACGCCGTATTCAGGACGTGCGCGGAAAGACGGTTCATCAGGCCGGCGGCTTCCGCCGCGGGGATGAATATTGTAGGCGGCACGGTGCCGCGCGTGGGCGACTCCCAGCGGCTGAGCGCTTCCATGCCCACCACGCGACCGCTGCGCAAATCGGTTTGCGCTTGGTATTTCAGCGTGAGGACGTTGTCATCCAGTGCGCGGCGCAGATCGGTTTGCAACTGCAATTGCGCCTGGGTCGCGGCATCGGCCTCGTGGCTGTAGAAGAACACGGGCTCTTTTCTGAGGCGTGCTTCGCGCAAGGCGCTAGCAGCGCGTTGCAGTAATACGTTTGCATCTTGTCCATGGACCGGGAACAGCGCGATGCCTATATAAGGTTCGCTATGCACGGTAAACTGCTCCAGCGCGAGATGGCTGCCGAGAATGCGAATGATTTTGTGGGCGGCCAATACTGCTTGCGCTTCGTTCGTGAGGGCGGGTAGCAAACAGGCCACTTGGCTGCGCCCAATGCGGAAAACGCGGTCGGTGTCTTTGAGAGCGCTTTGCACATGTTGCAGCGATTTAGCGCAGGCGATATCTCCTGCGTGGTAACCGAGTATCGTATCGATGTGATAGACACTATCGAGCCAGAGCAGGCAAATTCCCACAGGGCGCGATTGGGATGCCGCTTCCTGCAAGGCGCTTTCCAAAGCCGCCAGGAAGATCAGGTGATCCGGTATCAATGACATGGGCGTTTCCACTATAGGTAATACTCTCGCGGGTCGATCCCGTGCATGCCGTGCTCGAGGGCGCGCGCGATTTCATAAGGCTGGTCATTCGCCAGTTTCGGCGCGGTGAGCATATCCAGCGGAATGGGCGCGCTGTAAGGTTGTTTATCCGGATCCAGAATCACCAGCACGCGCGGCTTCAGGCGCCGTACCCGGTTATGCGCCAATACCACGGCCACTTCGCCTGAATTCAATTCCACCAGGCTGCCGACGGGATAAATCCCCAGACATTGGATGAATTGCTCGACCAGTTCCAAGTGAAACAAATGATGCCGCCAGCCATATAAATGCTGCAGCGCTTCATACGGCGAGAAAGGGCGTGCATAGGGGCGTTCGCTGGTGAGCGCATCATAGCAGTCGACGATCGCGACCATTTTCCCCGGCCATACGCTGGATGAACTTTCCCGGCGCGTCACGGCCCTAATTGTCACGCTCGGCGCGCGCGGTTCGGTCATTTATGCCGGGGGTAAAACGATCGATATTCCTGCGGTTAAAGTCACGCAAGTGGTGGACCCGACCGGCTGCGGCGACGCCTTCCGCAGCGGACTGTTATATGGCATCGTGCGTGGATTCGACTGGGAAACCACCGGGCGGCTTGCGAGTTTCATGGGGGCGCTTAAAATCACCCAACGCGGCGCGCAAAACCATAGCCTGCGGCGCGAAGAAATCGCCGCACGCGTCCACGCCGAATTCGGTTTTTATATCTAACACGGAAAGGACATATGATGAACATCACCACCAAACTGGCGCTCACCGGTGTATTGGCCAGCACCGTCTTCCTCGCCGGCTGCCCGGCCAGCACCTCGGGCGGCGCTTATACCCGCGAGCAGACGC
>DAIAMA010000097.1 GCA_027438535.1 bacterium | reverse complement strand
TCAATCAGCAGATGGAAGTGGTTGTCCATAAGACAGTAGGCATGGCAAATCCAGCCGAAGCGCTCTACCACCCAGGCCAGCGTGGCGAGGAAAGCCTGCCGGTCTGCGTCGTCCAGAAAGATCTTGCGCCGGGCATTACCGCGCGAGGTGACATGGTAAATCGCGCCGGGGAATTCGATGCGGAGAGGGCGGGCCATGAGAGTAAGCTTAGCAGAAATATATCATATTACAAGATGTGACCCCTTCATGTGTGACCCCTTCATGTGTGCATGACCCCTTCATGTGTGCAAGATGTGACCCCTTCATGTGTGACCCCTTCATGTGACCCCTTCATGGGGCTGTGATCCCTTCATGGGGCTGCTGATGGGTGACTGGCGCGATTCGTTCGCAGCCATGAATTGAAGAAACGGGCGCGATTTTGCAACTGCAAAGGAATGAAAAATTGAAATCGGCGGCTTGCGCTGCCGTCGGGATTGCTTGCTCGCTTGACGCAGGTCGGCTAATGGGTGACCCCTTGGCGCGGTGCAAGATGGGGTGAATTCTCATAACAAGTGCGCCGCGGACGATGAGGGATGGGCGCTCAGTAATGCAAGCTCATCGTCAGTTCGAGATTCTGTCCATTGTATGGAAAACTAGCGGCAGAGAATGGAGGCGCGCCCACCACGCCTTTGGCGTCATTTGAGAATCCGTAGCCTTCCGTCGGAACGCCCAGCCAATTGGTATCGAGCTTGCCGTTCATGTTTTCATCATGAATGACGGCCATTGCATAGGTTCCCGGCGGGATGTCTTCAAAGTCGCAACGCGCTTGATCCTTCCGAATTTTTATGACCATGACATTGGTTGCCATGCGCAGATAGTCATTGGGGAAACCATCCGGCGAGTCGAACAGCGCGCACGCTACGGTCCCAATGCTGTTTTTTATGTTCAGAATCTTCACGTGAATCCCGGGGCAGGGTGATTGGGCAAAGCTGAGGGAGGAAAGAGCCGCAAGCATCAGTGCTGCAAACCATGCAACGCATTGAACTTCCCTGGGGACACGCACCTGCGTATCCTTGACCTTGGAGGACACTGCGGACTTCCGAATGGTTGCCGGATTCATGATTCTCCTCACAGATCATCGCAGAGTTTGGGTGGTTCGCAGCGAAACCCAAGGTCCTATGGGGAATTTTAAATGCGTCAACCAAGTTTTGCTACCCCATCCATGTTAAATACCACGCGTTGTTTTGCGGGAAATATTTTCTCAGTTCTTCGGCAGCGTCACCCGCGCTTCTAGCCCGCCGCCCGCGCGCGCCAGCAGTTCGAGTTTTCCGCTATGCATCTGTGCGATACGTTCCACGATGGCCAAGCCCAAGCCCGCGCCGGATTGCCCGCTGCGCGCCGCATCGAGGCGCGAGAACGGTTGTAGTGCGGCATCTACTTTATCCGGCTGAATCCCCGGCCCGCGATCCAATACCGAGAGCACGACATGCTTGGCACCGTGAGTGGTTTGGATCGTGACTTCGCTGCTGCCGTGGTGGTAAGCGTTGTCGATCAGATTCGAAAGCAGGCGCTGCATGGCGAGCGGGCGCAGCGCGAGTGGGGGCAGGGCGTTCAGCTCGGTGGCGATGGTTTTACCGGTGCGCGCATAGCGCTCGCAGGTGGCGGCGATGAGCTGATTCAAATCCACGCTTTGGCGCGGCTCGCTTTCGGCGCCGCGCGCGAAGGCGAGAAATTGGCCGACGATGGCATCCATGTCCTCGATGTCTTGCACCATGCCGGCGCGCGTTGCGTCGTTGGTTTTATCTCCCAGCATTTCGACCGCCAGCCGCAGCCGCGCCAAGGGCGTGCGCAAGTCGTGCGAGATGCCCGCGAGCATGACGGTGCGCTCTTGATTGAGTCGCGCCAGATCGGCATTCATTTGATTGAAGCTGCGGGTCAGGGTGCGCAGCTCGATCGGGCCGGCTTCGGCAAGGGGTGCGGGTTTGCCGCCTTTGCCGATTTGCGCGGCGGCTTGCGCCAAGGCCCGCACCGGCCGGTTAATGTGCCAGGCGATGAGCCACGCGCCGATCAGCGCCAGCACCAGACTTGCCGCGCCCCACACCAGCCATTGCGGCGTAAGCGGCCGTTCGACTTTGATGCGCGGCAGCGCTACCCAATATTCTTCTCCTTCGATTTCGAAGCTGACCCACAGCCCCGGTATGCCGCGCCGGCCGAATGAAACTTGCGTATCCGGGCCCAAGCGCTGCTTGATGTCCTGCGCCAGCAGTTGGGGAAACGGTTGCTTGGGTTGCGCGCCAATAGGCTCGCCGGGGAATCCGGGGTAGATGCGGATGCCTTCCTGCCGATCCAGCTCAACCAGAAAAAAACGGCGCTTCTCCGGTTCCACCGCGATCAAGGCGGTGCGCGTCAATTGCACGATGCTTACCACTTGGCGCGCGAGTTGCTGCGCGCGTGGCGCGCGCTCGAGGTGGCGCACCACGCCGAACCAAACGAGCTGGCTGGCGATGATGAGCAAGGCCAGCAATAAAAGCATGCGCCACAGCAGCGATTGCGGCCACGGTTTCATTCGGTCTCCCCATCGGGCACGAACACGTAGCCGAAACCCCACACGGTTTGAATATGATGCGGCTTGGCGGGATCGGCTTCGATCAATTTGCGCAGGCGCGAGATCTGCACATCGATGCTGCGGTCGAAGGCTTCGTGCTCGCGGCCGCGTGCTAATTCCATCAGCTTGTCGCGCGATAGCGGCTGGCGCGCGTGGGTGGCGAGCGTTTTGAGCAGCGCGAATTCGCCGGTGGTGAGCGCGATGATCGTGCCGTTCTTGGTGAGTTGGCGTGTCGCCAGATCGAGCCGGAAGGCGCCGAAGGTAACCGCGCCTTGCTCCGTATCCGGCGCACCGGGCGGCATGGCGGTTTTGCGCCGCAGCACGGCATGGATACGCGCCAGCAACTCGCGCGGGTTGAAAGGCTTGGGCAGGTAATCGTCCGCGCCCATTTCCAGGCCGACGATGCGATCGATTTCGTCGCCCTTGGCGGTAAGCATGATGATAGGGACTGTATTGCCATTGCCGCGCAAGCGGCGGCAAATGGCTAGGCCATCCTCGCCCGGTAACATGAGATCGAGCACCATGAGCGCATAGGGCGTGCGCGTAAGCTTTCTATCCATTTCGGCGGCATCGCTCACTAAATCCACGACAAAGCCTTGCTCTTTCAGGTATTGGCCGAGCAGGTCGCGCAGGCGGAGGTCGTCATCCACGACCAAGAGACGTTGAGGTGAAGTTTTCATGGCTGCTATGCTAACGGCTCGCGAGCCCCAGGAAAAGGCTTATGTGTCGAGACGTTGCGAGAGCGAGGACACGTAACAAATTTTTACAATTATGCCGGGGATCGCAACACTTGGTTTACAGGCGATATCTAGGATGGCCTCATCCGGGTTCCTTGATTGGGAAATCCACTTAAACAAAGGAGTTAGCCATGAAAAGCAGCATTGGTTTTATGCTCGCATCCATTCTCTTCGTCGCGGGTCAAGCGCATGCCGAGCAAGAGCGGGATCGCCCGCGTGATCCGGGGGTAAAGCAGCGCCGGCATTATCAGCAACAGCGCATTAATCAAGACGTACGTCAGCAAGAAAAGCCGGTACGCCGGGAGGACCGCAAGGATCTGCACCAGGATATCAATAATCTCTCCAAGGAAATTTATCAGGAGAAGCACGACGGCGAGGTTCGCCAGTAAGGCCAAACGACGGGAGACGGTGATGCGAAGATTCATCGCGGGCTTGATCGCTTGGCTGTCCCTCAGCGCACACATGGCCGGCATGGGTTATGACGCCGGATTTGCAGCCGATTTCCTTTAAGCCCGGCAGGCTCCTAGGCCCTATAATTGCGCAATGCGCGTTTTGGGCCTGGACACTTCTACCGAATATCTTTCCCTCGCATTGTATCTCGACGGTGAAATCGTGAGCCGCGAGGTGCATGCGGGGCAGCGCCATTCCGAGCTCACTTTGCCGATGCTCGACCAACTCTTGGCGGACACGGGCGTGAGCTTGAAAAGCCTGGATGGCATTGCTTTTGGCCAAGGGCCGGGCACGTTTACCGGCATCCGTATCGGCTGCGGCATCGCGCAAGGCTTGGCGTTCGGCGCCGATCTGCCGGTGGCGGGCATTCCGACGCTGCTGGCTTTGGCGGAACAAGCCGAACATGCGCACGTCATCGCTTGTCTCGACGCGCGCATGAGCGAGGTTTATCATGCCGTGTATCAGCGCGCGGGCGAAGTGTGGCGCGAAATCCATGCGCCGGGCTTGTACGCGCCGCAAGCCGTTCCGGCAGTCGCGGGCGAGGACTGGGCCGGCATCGGCAGCGGGTTCAAAGTGGCCGATGGCGCGCTGTGCCAACACTATGCGGGCCAGCTCTGCAAGATTTTGGATGATCGCTTTCCGCATGCGCGTGAAATCGCGCGCTTGGGCGCGCAATGTTTAGCCCAAGGCCGGGGCGTACCGGCGTGGGAAGCCGCGCCTTTATATATTCGCGATAGAGTCGCGCTGAAAACAAACGAACGATGAGCGCCGTACTTAGCCAAGCCTTTTCATTTCGTCCCATGAATAAGCAGGACGTGGCGGCGATCATGCCGATCGAACGCGCGCTGTATGCCTATCCTTGGACGCCGGGCAACTTCAGCGATTCGCTCAACGCCGGCTATAGCTGCTGGATGCTCGAGTTCGGCTCGATTACCGTCGGCTACGCGGTGTTGATGCTGGCGGCGGGCGAGGCGCATGTGCTGAATATCGCCATCGCCCGAGATTGGCAGCGCCAAGGGCTGGGGCGGCGGCTGATGCAGCACTTGATCAAGGTGGCGCGCGAATATCGGGCGGAGATGATGTTCCTGGAAGTGCGGCCGTCTAATTTGCCCGCGCTACGTTTGTACGAAGATATCGGCTTCAACGAGATCGCGACGCGCCGGGCTTACTATCCGGCGCACGATGGACGCGAAGATGCGCTGCTGATGGGCTTGGCGCTATGAAAGCGTTGTCGCAAGCGTGGCTGGCAGAATTGAATTTGTCGCCGCTGTGGCGTGCCGGCAAGGATGCCGGCGCTACGGAAAATAGCGGAATTGTAGCGCCGGCATCCTTGCCGGCAACAGTGGACAATAAACTGCGCCAAGGCATACACAATCGCGGCTACCTACCCCACTTGAAAGCCGAAGGCGGAATCTATTTCGTCACCTTTCGGCTGGCGGATAGCCTGCCGCAGAGCGTGCTCAATGAGATGAAACACATCCTGCCCGAAGCCCGCTCAAAGCAAATCGAAACTTATCTCGATGCCGGGCATGGCGAGTGCGTGTTACGCAATCCGGAAATCGCGCAGATGATGGTTCAGGCACTCAAGCAATTCGATGGCGAGCGCTACGTTCTGCATGATTGGGTGGTGATGCCGAATCATGTGCATTTGCTCATAGAGCCGCGCGGTGAACATGACTTGAGCGATATTCTGCACAGCTTAAAATCTTATACCGCGACCGAGGCGAACCGGTGCTTGGGCCGTCACGGCGTTTTCTGGCAACATGAAAGTTATGATCGCCTGATACGCGATCAAGATGAGTTCAATCGCTGCGTGTATTATGTGCAGCAGAACCCC
>DAIAMA010000096.1 GCA_027438535.1 bacterium | reverse complement strand
GATCATCATGATCGCCAGCGCATCCCCGGTGCGAATACAACGCGCCCGCAGGCGGATGGCCTCTTCTTCCAGACTGCGGCGGTTCAGCGCGCCGGTCAATCCATCGCGTAACGCAAGTTTTTGCATATCCGCGATGAGCCGGTAATTCAGCATCAGTATGAAACCGAAGGTCACGCACATCAGTATCAGGCTGGTGACCAGAAATCTCTCGGGAAGAAAGGGCAATTGCGCGGAAAGTCCGGCAAAGGTGCCGGGCGGCGCTTGAAAAAGCGTTGCCGCCCTGGCCAGGGACACCGCCGCGAGCACCGCGAACGACGCGCCGGTAAACCAGTAAGCGGTACGCAGCGGCGGTTCGATGCGAATAAGCAGCGCGCGGGCACAGAAAGCATTGATCAGCGCGAATATCAAGGAATTGCCGATGGCGCGCGCTTCGGTATCTGGATGAAGGAGCGTGTACCAGACGCTGTGGGCAAATGCCGCGCCCATGAACAGCAAGGGAATACGCCAGTCAATGCGCTCTTCCTTGAATGCCTGGATGCCTGAAAATTGCAAGCCACTGCCCACCATCGCCAGCACGACGCCCGGCAAGATCAGCCAGCCGCTGATCGGGGGGGATGTCAGATCCACGAAGGCGATAAAACTCGCGAGGCTGTAGCACAGGCTGGCCAGCGCCCACAGCCGCACACCGCGAATGCTACCGGCATGCGATCCCGCCAGAACCAAAAGCCCGGAAAGCAGCAGCGTCAGCACGGAGACCATCAACATCATCGTGCGCAGATCAAGGCTCATTTCTTTTCCCGATAACGTTCCATCGATCACAAAACGCGGTTTCATGCAAAAGAGCATTGTGAAAGCACCGGGCCATGGCCGAGGCTACTCATACCTTGCCGACTCCCATGCATGGATCGCCTGTTTCCGGGTTTCGCCCCAATGATACCCGCCAAGTTTACCGCTTTGTTGAATGACGCGGTGGCAAGGTATCAAGAACGCGACGGGGTTTGCGCCCACCGCCAGCCCCACCGCACGCGCAGATCTCGGACGGCCTATCGCGGATGCCACCTGGGAATAGCTCGCTACCGTTGCCGGCGGTATTTGCAACAAGGCTTTCCACACGCTGATCTGAAAGTTCGTGCCGGAAACATGCAAAGATACCGGGTGTTTCAATTTCTTCTCTGCGCCGAACATGGCCTGAATGACCGCAAGCGTTCGTTGACGATTTTCATGCGCCAGCGCATGCGGCCACTGTTTATGCAAACCGGCCAGATGCTCATCGATTTCCGCGCGCTCCAGAAACGCAAAACTACATATCCCCCGGGGAGTGGTGGCAATAAACGCTTTTCCAAAGGGCGTGTCATGCACCGCATATTCAATCGTTAAACCCGCGCCTCCCATTTTGTACTCGCCGGGCGTCACCGCTTCCAGATGAACGAAGTGGTCATACAAGCGCGAACCGCTGCTCAACCCCAGGGAGTCCGAAACTTCAAGCAGCGGTTTCGATTCGCTCAGCAATTGCTTGGCACGCTCCAATGTCAGCGCTTGCAAGAATCTTTTGGGGGTTACACCGGCCCAGCGGCAGAATAGGCGCTGGAAGTGGAAGGGGCTCAGGTGTAAATGCGCCGCGATTTCTTTCAAGCTGGGCTGGCTGTTTACCCGGCTGGTAATGAAAGCAATGGCTTCGGCTATGCGGTCATAGTCTGACATCTGGATTTTCCATGGGGCATATCGAGCGTGCGTATTTTCAGGTTCGATTGATGGAAATCCCGCCGTCGGCAAGAAGCGCCGAACCGGTGGTGAAGCTCGATGCATCGGACGCGAGGTAGAGGGCCGATTGCGCGATCTCCTCCGGCGATGCCATGCGTTTCAGCGCGTGCAGTCCCTGGACAAAGGTTAGAGCGTCCGGTGTGTTGGCGAAGGTGCGGCCCATCGGTGTATCCGTGCCGCCCGGCAGGAGGGCGTTCACCCGGATACCCTTGGCGCCAAACTCGGCGGCGAGCGCTTGCGTGAGACCGATCAGCCCGGCCTTGCTTGCCGCATAAGCTGCCATGCCCGGGAGACCGACAGTGTGACCGACGAATGTCGACGTGAAGATCAGGGACCCGCCGCCCCGGTCAAGCATCGCGGGAAGCTGATATTTCGCTCCGAGGAAAGCGCTCGTCAGATTCGTCCTGATCGTATCCTCCCATCCCGAAAGCGACACATCGGGCGTGGCGCCCATTTCACCGATCGTGCCCGCGTTGTTGAACGCCACATCGAGGCCTCCGAAGCGACTGACGGCCAGTTCGACCAAGGCTTGCGCGAAGGCCTCGTCCTTGACGTCGCCGGCAAGTGCCATGGCGTGACCGCCCGCTTGAGCGATCTCCCCAATGAGCGCGTCAAGTTCCGCTTGGCGTCGCGCGCCGGCGACGACCTTGGCACCCTCTCGGGCGAATAGTCTTGCCGTTGCATAACCGATCCCGGAACTTGCGCCGGTGATAATAACGACCTTGTTGGACAATGCGGACATTTTGCAAAACCTCTCATGTTTATTTCCGTACTGATACGAACTTGTTCCAGTACGGTATAACTAATATGGAGGTTTAAGCGCGCATCCGCGACCCGGATCTTGCTGTATTTGATTTGGGGCGCGCCGCTTTTGGCGCACCCCGCTCGATCGTAAGGCTAGGCACCTGTACGCAGGCGCTCTTTCGCGCTTTCTCGATTACCCGATGCGGGCAAAAGAATCCCTGCTTTACCAAGCCCGAAGGCCGGCATGTTCACATAGATATTTTCAAAGCTGCCGGGCGAAGCCACATATGTTTCATGCCAAATCCCCACATCGCCATTGGCACCGACAGCCCGGTTGAAAGCTTTCCACGCGGGGAGATGTTCCGCATCTCGATTTTTCGCATAATCCAAAAGCTGCTCGGTCGAGCGCCAATACTGAACCATGATGGTGGTGCGTCCGAACCACATTTCATATCCAAGCAGGCCGGAGTCCGGTTTGGACAATAGCTCCTTAATCATGCGCGGCATCGCCAGCGCAACGGGAAGCCATTTATGGATTTTCCATGGGCGGTTGACACGCATGCCTATGAGGAACACGACAAACTCTCCCTCAAGATATGCTGTTAATCGATCGGCGCGAATCATGCGCTGCCTAGTGCAACGTTCACCGGCACGCTGCTTTTGCGCGTCCGGTGGAGCGGCGCGTTATGCGTGTATTCGCGGGAATACGGGCACCCCGCTTTTTGTCGAGGCGGTAGGTGAGCGCCATTGCAATACAATGACGCAATGCGTTTTCGGGAAGCGCATCTTCTCCGCCGAAAATGATGCTTCTATTGCCTCCAAACTCGAACTTGCCCGGGTACATTTCTTTGAACGTGCCGATCAATGTCGTTTGACAGTGAAAATACATGGCGTACTTTCCTGCTTGGGACTTTATCCGGTCTATCCTGATCAAGCTTCCGCTTTTCGATTTTGTCGTGAGATAACTCGGCTGCCCCCATTTCAGGATTTCTTCTAGCGCGCCAACTCCATTGGTTTCCGACGCCACATCGAATATCAGCTGCCGGAGAAACATGAGCTTCGTTTTGACATCTTTTGGGTAGGCCGCGAAAACCGCGGCAACTTCTGCGTTTTCGATGTTCCTGCGCTTAGACAGTTCTGCCTCCATCTCAAGAAGCCGCATAACGCCATGTCGAGCGGTGCGGATTTCGTCGCAATTCTTTACTTCGGCAGCACCCCGCCCGCCGCGGGCACCGCGGGTTTGGGCACGAAGCCCGGCTCTTCGACCACTTTAATCGCGCTGATGAAATATTCGGTGTCGCCGAAACAGGAAGTCGGCACGCCGATGTGCTGCTCATAGGAAAGCGAAACGCGCTTGCCCATGGATTGATTGATTTCCGCGGCGAGCTTGTCGTCGCGCACGCTGAAATAAAATTTTTCCGCCACCGTGCCGGGCATGGAGACCAGCGCCATCTCGCCTTCCCAGGTTTTGCACAGCCACCCCTTGTGCGAAAGCTTTTGCACATAGCCCGCGCGTTCGCCGCTGGAATAGCTCCAGCTCAGCACCAGCCAGGTATAGGCAACGAATAACAGAAGCGCAACCACCGCGATCGCAACCAGTGTCTTGATCACTTTCCCGCTGACGTTTTCCATATCGCCCGACTCCCGCTCTATATAGAGCGCCGAGATTAGCATAGCTTGCCGGGGCCGGGCAAAACGCTTTGGACGCGCGTACGCGATCCGGCTAGAATGGCCGCACGCATCGCGACCCAGCCCCATGTCCACCGCAAAAAATATCGAACAACTCATCGCCGTCAGTCTATTGGTGCTGCTCATTGCCGGCAGCTATCTGGTGCTGCGGCCATTCGTCTCGGCGCTGTTGTGGGCGGCGCTGTTGTGCTATGCCACTTGGCCGCTGTTTCTGCGGCTAAACGGCTGGCTCCGCCAGCGGCGCAGCAGCGCCGCGGCATTGCTATGCTTGGCCATCGCCGCGATTATTGTCGCGCCGTTCGTGGTAGTGGGCCTATCGCTCGCCGACAATATCAATAAGCTTAACGCCTTATTGCATACCGCGTTGGCGCAAGGCATCCCCGCGCCGCCCCCTTGGATCGCCAATCTACCGCTGGTGGGAGACAAATTACAGGCGGCGTGGCTCGCCGTCGCGAACGATACCGGCACCTTGATCGAACCGCTTAAGCGCGCACTCCCGGATGTGAGCAAATGGCTGCTCGGGCGCAGCGTGGCGCTGGGCAATGGCGTGCTGCAACTTTCCTTGTCGGTATTTATTTTATTTTTCCTCTACCGCGACGGCGAAGCGCTGGCACAGCGGTTGGACAATGCCTTGGAACGTATCGGCGGCGAGCATGCGCGCGCTTTGTTGCATCTCGCCGGCAGCACGGTCAAAGGCGTGGTGTATGGCATTCTCGGCACCGCGATCATGCAAGGCATTCTCGCCGGCATCGGGTTTTTGCTCGCGGGCGTGCCGGGCGCGCTGCTGTTGGGCCTCGCCACTTTCTTCTTATCCGTGGTGCCGATGGGGCCGCCCTTGATTTGGATACCCGCCGCCGCTTGGCTGTATTACCAAGGCGAAATCGGCTGGGCGATATTCCTCGCGGTGTGGGGCGTGGCGGTGGTCTCTAGCATAGACAATTTCTTGAAGCCCTATCTCATCAGCCAGGGCGCCGCGATGCCCTTCGTGCTGGTGTTGCTGGGCGTGCTCGGCGGGCTGGCGGCATTCGGCTTCGTCGGCGTCTTTCTCGGCCCGACCCTGCTTGCGGTCGGCTATAGCCTGGTGCGCGACTGGACGCTAACGCCCGCATCCGATATCCCTGCGCGACCCTCATGACGCCCAGCCGCAATACGCTCGCGCATGCGTGCGCTGCTTTGGATTTGATTCTGCCTTTCGTGGAGCCGGCCGATGTCGTGCTCTCGCGCTATTTTCGTTCTTATCCCGAGCTGGGCAGCCAAGACCGCGCCTTTATCGCCGAATCCACCTTCGGTGTGCTGCGCCGCAAGCGCCTACTCGAAGCCTTGGCGCAACAATCCGGCAGCCGCCCTTTGCTGCTGAGTTATCTGGTGCGCGTCGCCGGGCTCAGCATTCGCCAGCTTGCTCCCGCGCTGCTCCCCGGCGAGGCCGAATGGCTGGGCGAAATCAAAGCGCGCGATAGCGGCGCGCTTCCCCTGGCCGTACAACTCG
>DAIAMA010000095.1 GCA_027438535.1 bacterium | reverse complement strand
TTTGCATCGGCGCGGGCAGGCTTGGCGTAATGTCGCGCACCACGGCGAGTTGCCGCGGCTTGGCCGGTTCGACGTTTCCGGCGTCCGGTTCGGCGCTTTGCTCCGGTGTCGTCGCGAGTTCGTAGCTGGGCTTTTCGATTTCCAGCAACTCGTCGGCTTTGAGGCGGCTCACGGTGTAGTGCGGGGTCTCGAGGCTGACATTGGGAATGAGCACCACGCTGACTTTGAAGCGTGCCTCTATTTTCCAAATATCCGCGCGCTTTTCGTTGAGCAGGAAAGTCGCGACATCCACCGGAATCTGGGCGTGAATCGCGGCCGTGCTTTCCTTCATCGCTTCTTCTTGAATGATACGCAGGATATGCAGCGCGGTGGATTCGGTGCCGCGGATATGGCCGGTGCCGTTGCAACGCGGGCAAACCGCGTGGCTGGTTTCGCCCAGGCTGGGCTGCAGACGCTGGCGCGAGAGCTCGAGCAAGCCGAAGCGCGAAATCTTACCCATTTGCACCCGGGCGCGATCCAAATGCAGCGCATCGCTCAGGCGTTTTTCGACTTCGCGCTGGTTCTTGCCGCTTTCCATGTCGATGAAGTCGATCACGATGAGCCCGCCCAGATCGCGCAATCTCAATTGCCTGGCGATCTCGTCGGCGGCTTCAAGGTTGGTGTTGAAGGCGGTCTGCTCGATGTCCGCGCCCTTGGTGGCGCGTGCCGAATTGACGTCGATGGAAACCAGCGCTTCGGTATGGTCGATCACGATGGCGCCGCCGGAAGGCAGCGTCACTTCGCGCGAGTAGGCCGATTCGATTTGATGTTCGATCTGGAAACGCGAGAACAGCGGCACATCGTCTTTGTAGAGCTTGATGCGGTTCACGTTGCTGGGCATCACGTGACTCATGAACTGCACCGCTTGATCGTAGATTTCTTCCGTATCGATCAGTACTTCGCCGATTTCGGGGTGAAAATAATCGCGAATAGCGCGGATTACCAGGCTGCCTTCCTGATAAATCAGGAACGAGCCTTTTTGGGAATGCGATGCGCCCTCGATGGCTTGCCACAAATTCAGCAGGTAGTTGAGATCCCATTGCAATTCTTCCAGATTGCGGCCGATGCCGGCGGTGCGGGCAATGACGCTCATGCCGGCAGGGACATCGAGTTGTGCCATCAGATCGCGCAATTCGTCGCGCTCTTCGCCTTCTACCCGGCGCGAGACGCCGCCACCGCGCGGATTGTTCGGCATCAGTACCAGGTAGCGCCCGGCCAAGCTGATAAAGGTGGTGAGTGCCGCGCCTTTGTTGCCGCGCTCGTCCTTTTCCACTTGGACGATGACTTCTTGGCCTTCTTTCATCGCCTCTTGGATGGTGGTGCGGCCGACGTCCACGCCTTGCCGGAAGTAGGCGCGGGCGATTTCTTTAAACGGGAGAAAGCCATGACGCTCGGCGCCGTAATCGACAAAGGCGGCTTCGAGGCTGGGCTCGATGCGGGTGATGACACCCTTGTAGATATTGCTCTTGCGTTGCTCTTTGGTGGAGGACTCGATATCCAGATCGACTAGCTTTTGGCCGTCGACGATGGCCACGCGCAGCTCTTCGGCCTGCGTGGCATTAAACAACATGCGTTTCATTTTAGGTCTCCCGCGCTCAATTACACGGGAACGACAAACAGCGCGGCGCAAGCGGCGCGCGATGGCGCGGTCAGTGAGAAAAGCGACCGGTTAGAGTAAGCATTGCCATCCTAGGTTGCGGTTTGTCTTGAGTCGAAGCATGCGTGAAGACTTGGGAATAAGCAGGCTGCAAGGGTATGGTTCAGATTCGATTGCGAGCGGGCTAAGTTTATCATCTCGTGTGCTTCACCCCGACGTTAAGCCGCCGGGGGCTTTATCTAGTGTGCCGTGAGCGCGTAATTCAAGTACTATCGCTGCTTTTGTTTGGATGGTGAGCGAGTTAACCATTTTGTTCGGTTTGGCGTAGCCGACGTGGGGCTTGGATAGCCGTTTTGCTTGCCGTGCAAGCTGGGCCAGAAAGCCGCTCTTCCGTGCGTTTAACCGCACCACGTGCGACAGAACCGAAACCGTCCCGTCTTAGTCTCGAACGCGCCTTCGACGCCATTCGCAGCCATGACCGGAAGCAACAGTATAAGCAAAATGAATGATTTAGGCAAAGAATCCGTTACTTGGCTCGAGATCGACGAAAGCGCGGCGGGGCAGCGCATCGATAATTTTTTGATCCGTCATCTGAAAGGGGTGCCTAAAAGCCATCTTTACCGCATCCTGCGCAGTGGCGAGGTGCGGGTGAACAGCCGCCGGGTGGATGCCACTTGCCGCTTGGAAATGGGCGATAAAGTACGTATCCCGCCGCTGCGGCTCGCCGCTAAACCCGCCGAGGATGGCTCTGCGCGGCCGGTCACGCCGCAGTTGCAGCAGGCAGTGCTGTTCGAGGACGAAGCGCTACTGGTGATCGATAAGCCCTCCGGCATGGCGGTGCATGGCGGTAGCGGCATTTCGCGCGGGGTGATCGAGCAATTGCGCTTGGAGCGGCCGGAATCAAAGTTTTTGGAGTTGGTGCATCGCTTGGATAAGGAAACTTCCGGCGTGCTGCTGCTAGCCAAAAAACGCAGTGCATTGACTAAGTTGCATGCCATGATGCGCGCAGGCGAAGTGGAAAAGCGCTATTTCGCCTTGGTGAAGGGCGCGTGGAAAGATGAAAAGCGCGCCGTGAAATTGAAGCTGCATAAATACCTTACCACAGAAGGCGAGCGGCGCGTCAGCGTCACCGAGGACGGCCAAGCCGCGCATACCATTTTTTATCTGCGCCAAGCATTGCCCGGCTATACCTTGCTGGAAGCGGAGCTGAAGACCGGCCGCACGCACCAAATCCGGGTACATCTCGCGCATCTCGGCTACCCTATCGCGGGCGACGACAAATACGGCGATTTTCCGCTCAACAAAGCGCTCGCCAAGCAGGGCTTGAAGCGCATGTTCCTGCATGCCTTTTCCCTGGCATTCGTACACCCGTCGACGGGTGAGCGGTTGCGCTTGGAAGCGCCGCTGCCGAAAGACCTTAGTCGCTTCGTGAATAGTTTGAATAAAGCTGCACCGGTATAATCACGCGCTTTCCAGACACCCTCCCTGAAACATGCCCAAGCAATTCGATCTCATCGTCTTCGACTGGGACGGCACCCTGATGGATTCCGCCGGAGTGATCGCGGCCTCGATCCGGGCTGCATGCCGCGATCTCGGTCTGACCGAGCCCAGCGAACTAGCGGCGCGCCACATTATCGGTTTGGGCTTGAACGAAGCGATCGCACATTTACTGCCGGAACTACCCGTGGCGGATTACCCAAGCTTTATCGAACGCTATCGCCATCATTACCTGGGCAAAGATGAGAACATTCCCTTGTTCGCCGGCGCGGAACGCGTGGTGCGCAATCTGCACGGCGCGCGTTTTCTGCTTGGCGTAGCCACGGGGAAAAGCCGGCGCGGACTAGACCGAGCCTTGGAGCATACCGGCTTGCGCGCCTATTTTCACGGCACGCGCTGCGCCGACGAGTGTTTTTCCAAACCGCATCCGGAAATGCTGGAGCAACTTATGGATACACTCGGCGCGTCGCGCGAACGCACCTTGATGATAGGTGACACCAGCCATGATTTGCTGATGGCGCGGAATGCGGGCGTGCCGGCGCTCGCGGTGAGTTATGGTGCGCATCCCCGGGCCGATTTGCTTACCCATACACCGCTTGCGTGCATGGACAGCATAGCGGAACTGGAAGCATGGCTGCTCGCGCACGCCTGATCTGCGCGTCGAGCGCGCTGGAAGAGGGCGGCAAAGGCGTGCGTTTCGAGGTGCCTTGGGCGGGTGAAACCATGCCGGCTTTTGTGGTGCGCTATGATGGCCGTCCGGTGGCTTATCTTAATCGCTGCGGCCATGTGCCGGTGGAGCTCGACTTCAACGCGGGTGAATTTTTCGATCTTTCGGGGCTATACTTCGTTTGCGCCACGCATGGCGCCTTGTATGCGCCGGAATCCGGCGCATGTGTGGGCGGCCCGTGCGCCGGGCGCGGGCTTAAACGGCTTGCCGTGCTCGAGCGCGAAGGCAATGTGTATCTAATCGAAGGGAATGAGACGTATGAGTGAACAGCCGGATAATTGGGAACGCCAAACACTGGAAAAACTCGCGCTAGCGGGATTGACCGAGCAACGCCGAGCGCGCAAGTGGGGGATCTTTTTCAAGAGTATTGGTTTTATTTATTTATTCTTGGTGTTGTTCCTGGCGATGGGGTTGATGAATCCAACCGAGTTGTCCAGTACCAGGCCGCATACCGCGCTGGTGCGCTTGGAAGGCGTGATCGCGCCCGGCAACCAAGCCGGCGCCGAACAGATGATCGAAGGCTTGCAGGCGGCGTTTAAGGACAAGAACACCAAAGGGGTGATTCTCGATATCAACAGTCCGGGCGGCAGTCCGGTGCAAGCGGGGCAGATCAACGATGAAATCAAGCGGCTCAAGGCAAAGTATCCGAAGATACCGCTATATGCGGTAGTGGAAGATATTTGCGCTTCCGGCGGTTATTACGTCGCGGTGGCGGCGGATAAAATCTATGTCGACAAGGCTTCGCTGGTCGGCTCCATCGGCGTGCTGATGGACGGCTTCGGTTTTACCGGCACCATGGATAAGCTGGGCGTCGAGCGCCGCTTGTTGACCGCGGGCGAGAACAAGGGTTTTCTCGATCCTTTCTCGCCGGTCGACCCCAAGCAAAAAGCGTATGCGCAAACCATGCTGGATGAGATTCACCAGCAATTCATCGACACGGTTAAAGCCGGCCGCGGTGCGCGCTTGAAAGAAACCAGCGATATGTTCAGCGGCCTGATTTGGACCGGTACGAAGAGTATCGAGCTTGGCCTAGCCGATGGCCTCGGCAACACCGAGTCCGTGGCGCGCGATGTGATCAAGGCGAAAGACATCGTCGACTATACCCCGCATCAGAGCATCGCCGACCGCGTCGCCAAGCGCTTCGGCGCCGCTTCGGCCGAGGCGTTTACCTCGTTTATCGGCACCCGCTTGCGCTAATCATGGCGGATTATCAGCCGATCCCATGCGCGCAGCATGAACGGCTGGAGTTCGCCGTGCTGCGCCGCATTCCGCTCACGCTGCAACTCAAAGACGGCCGCAGCTTGCGCGGTTACGCGCTCGATGTGTATACGCAGGCGGGCGCGGAATGGCTGAAATTCCGCGCGACGCCGGGCACGGAAGAAATCCTGCGCTTGGATCAAATCGCGCACTTCAACGCGACTTAGATTTTTTTACCGCGAGCGGTGCATGCAGCAGGAAAACCGTCGGCCGCTTGTCCATGGCAGGTAATTTTTTCCTCCACTCGGCGACGGACAACGTGCGTATGTCTTCCGTCGCGAGTGTCACATCGGTGGCCACGCAGAGCGCGGTGGTGTCGTCGCAGCTTTCCAGTATCGCGTCCAGCATTTGCCGGTTGCGGTAGGGTGTCTCGATGAAGATTTGTGTTTCGGCGCTTTTCCTGTTGCGCGAGTAAGCCGCGCCCGATGACGCCTTACGGCACGCTCTATCTCATTCCCACGCCGCTCGGCGAGCAAGCGCTGGATGGGATACTGCCTATCGAGGTCAGAAATATCGCGGCAGGTCTCGATACCTTCATCGTCGAACACCCGAAAACCGCGCGCGCCTTCCTGAAGC
>DAIAMA010000094.1 GCA_027438535.1 bacterium | reverse complement strand
TCAATCGCGCAATTTTGCTGTAAAATTGCATCAATCGGAAAGCCTTCGTAGTTAAATGGATATAACGGGCCCCTCCTAAGGGCCAGTTACAGGTTCGATTCCTGTCGAGGGTACCACCCCCTTTCAAGATAGTATTCCGTTCGGAAGAGATCAAACTGCATGCCCACGCCATGCTGATTCAGAAATTGCATTGACCATATGCAAGCTCGAAGGGTAAAGTGGATTCCTGCAATTCACGCTGGCCCCGATCCATGGACAAAGAAGACTTGAGCAAGGAACAACGCATCCTGCGCCTGATGCGCAAAACGCTGGCCAGCGTGGTGAAAGACGTCACACCCTATGGCGGGCGTGCCAACCCGCTGTCGGACGATACGGTTCAGGATATCAAGGATTGCTTTTCGCTGATTTCGGCGCGGGAAAAAGAGTTGTCGGAACAGCTCGGCTTCAACCCGGCGCAACCTTACTATGTGGACGACGAACCGCCGAAATCGAAAGTAGTGAGCATCGTTAAACCCAAGCGCGACACGAACGACTAAAGCGCGGCGCCTTCGCCGATTTCCACCAAGCGCGTATCTGTTTCACCCGCGCGCCGCGCCGCGATCATCTTGCGTCCAATCTCCAGCCAGTGCTCCCGGCCGCGCGCCACCGCTTGCGCGAGCGGCGCGAGATCCTGGTCTTGCACCCACGCCTGATAGGCACTCGCCAGCAGCGGAAACAGTTTCTTGCGCATGCCTTCGAAGTTGGCGAAATAAAAATGCAGCGAATGCCGTGCATCGCGCGCCATGAGCGTGGGCAAGGTCACCAGGCAATCGGCGAGGTTGTCGCGCACCGCGCGTGCATACAGCTCCGGGCGATGGCGGCTGCACGTGACGAGCATATCGCTCCAGGCCGCATCGTCGAGCGCGCGGCCAGCTTGGCCTTCGCCCAGCTCGTGCAGAATCATGGCTTCCGATTCGGCCTCGGTCATGCGCTCCAGCGCGGCATCCGGCTGCTGCTTGAAGTCGTAATAGGCCAGCGCGCGGCCGAGTGCATTGTCTTGCTGCTTCCAGCCCCACTCCTCGACTTTAGACCACAAGAAGCTTTTCACCGCTTCGCGCCGGATATAGATGGTTTTTCCTTGCAGCGCGGCAGGTGGCGCGATCAAGTCCCGTGCGTATTCGCAATCCGCGATCAGCACATCGAAACCGTCGCGCTGCTCGGCACGATGCAGGCGTCCCAAGAAAAAATGCGGCCGCCGGAAACGTCCGAAGCCGGCGCTGTACACAAAGCCCTCCGGCACCAAATCGCGGTTAATCGTGTCGGCTTCGAACGGGTCATGCGCCCCCGAAGTCACCGGTACCGGGCGATAGGGCTGATCCTCCAATGCGTTCCATAATTGCTCGCGCTCGTTGAGCCAGCTACCCAGTTCGTCCTTGGGAAGATTTTCGGCATAGGGAATATCGTATTCCCAGCGGTAGTACTGACGCATCTCCAACAGGAAGATGCACATGGTCATGTCTTGCGCGTGGCGCGCATCGGTGATGTGGCAATTGGTTTGCACCGCATCCACGATTTGGTGAAAATTCTGCATCGACGATCCCGCACTCACCGGCAATAAGGAGGCTGATATCCTAGCACTTCCCTCACTGCTTAGGGTAGGGATCAGAGGCTTCTGAGCGGTTTGGCGCGCAGATCATGCGCATCGGAGCCGGTGATTTTCACCGTGAGAAATTCGCCCGCTTTCAAGCCGCGCTTGCCTTGCAGCGATACGATACCGTCGATCTCGGGCGCATCGGCGCTCGATCGCGCCAGCGCGCCACCGTCGGTCAATTCGTCCACCAGCACAGTGAGGGTCTGCCCGACTTTGCGCGCCAGCCGCGCCGCGCTGATGTTTTCTTGCAAGGCCATCAAGCGTGCCTTGCGTTCTTCTTTCACTTCCTCCGGCACCGGATCGGGAAGCGCGTTCGCCGTGGCACCCGCCACTGCCGAGTAGGTGAAACAACCTACGCGATCGAGCTGCGCCTCAGCCAAAAAATCCAGCAAACGCTGGAAATCGTCCTCGGTCTCGCTGGGGAAGCCGGCGATGAAGGTGCTGCGTATTGTCAGATCGGGGCAAATCTCGCGCCAGGACTGAATGCGCTTCAAATTATTTTCCGCCGCCGCCGGACGTTTCATCGCTTTCAATATTTTTGGGCTCGCATGTTGAAACGGCACATCGAGGTAAGGCAGAATTTTCCCTTCGGCCATCAGCGGAATGACTTCGTCCACATGCGGATAAGGATAGACATAGTGCAGCCGCACCCACACCCCGAATTCGGATAAGGCCGTGACCAATTCCGTCATGCGCGCCTTGAGCGGCTTGCCGCTCCAGAAACCGGTGCGGTATTTCACATCCACGCCATAGGCGCTGGTGTCTTGCGAAATCACCAATAATTCTTTCACGCCGGCTTTAACCAAACTTTCGGCCTCATGCATGACCTCGTGCACCGGGCGGCTCACCAAATCGCCGCGCATGGAAGGAATGATGCAAAACGTGCAACGGTGATTGCAGCCTTCGGAGATTTTCAAATACGCGTAATGCTTGGGCGTGAGGCGGATGCCCTGCGGCGGCACCAAATCGGTATAGGGGTCGTGCAACTTAGGCAAGTGTGCATGCACCGCGGCCATCACTTCCTCGGTGGCGTGCGGTCCGGTCACGGCGAGTACACGCGGATGGGTTTGGCTGACGATATCGCCTTTCGCGCCTAAGCAGCCGGTAACGATCACCTTGCCGTTTTCCGCCAGCGCTTCGCCGATGGCATCCAGGCTCTCTTCCACCGCGGCATCGATGAAACCGCAGGTATTGACCACCACCAGATCGGCGTCTTGGTAACTGCCGACGATGCCGTAGCCCTCGGCGCGCAGGCGCGTCAGGATGTGCTCGGAATCGACCGTGGCCTTAGGGCAGCCGAGGGAGACGAAGCCGACTTGGGGAATATTCGCTTTTGACATAAATGCACAAACTTTCATTCGCCAAGGGTAATAATGGTGATTGGGTGAACGGTGATTGGGTGATTTGATTTACCGTTCACCTAATCACTTAATCACCCTAAGCCCCCCAGCAGCCAGCCGGTGTACCACACCGTGCCCACGCCGAGCGCGATCAATATCACCTGCTGCAAGGTCGCGTGTAATTCGGCGCGCTTATGCAAGCCCGGGATCAAGTCCGCCACCGCGACATAAATCATGCTTGCCGCCGCGATACCCAGGGTATAGGGCATGACGCCGCGCATCGTCTCCAAGGCGAAATATGCCAGCACGCCGCCGGTCAAGGTCGCCAAACTCGCCAGCAGATTGATCAGGACGGCTTGGCGCTTGGTATAGCCGGAGTGCAGCAGAATCAGAAAATCGCCGACTTCCTGTGGGATTTCATGCGCGATGATGGCCAGCGCCGTGACCACGCCCAACTCGAAATGCGTCATAAACGCCGCGGCGATAATCACGCCATCGACGAAGTTATGAAAGGTATTGCCGACGGTGATCATCAGCCCGCTGCGGCCGTGGTCGTGCCCCGGATCGGGCGCATGCGCTTCGCAATGATCGGTATGGCAGTGGCGCCACAACACCAGCTTCTCCAGCACGAAGAACAACAGAATGCCGATCAGCAGCGTGGTGGTGATCGTGCTGGCGCTGCCGCCGATTTCGAACGCATGCGGCAAGATTTCCAGGAATGCCGCGCCAAGCAAAGCGCCGATGGCATAGCTCACCAGCATCGGCACCCAGGAAGCGCGCGCGGAATACGCGAACAAAGCCGCGGTGACGACGCTAAGCGCGCCGCCGATGAGGCTGGCGAAAATAATCCAATACAGTGTCGGCATAGCGGCCGGAAAGGAGCAGTTAAGGGCCGGGTATTATAGGGTATTTCCCGCGCGAAGCGGGATAGAAGCGCACCTTTTCCGGGAAATTAAACGGAGACCGGGGTGGTGGCCAAGTACCCGGCGCGCAACAGCGGCTCCAGCGCTTCCGCCGGAAGCGGTTTACTGAGGTAGTAGCCTTGCGCTTCGTCGCAGCCCATGTTTTGAAGCAAGGACAGTTGCTCTGTGGTTTCCACGCCTTCGGCGATCACGTTCAGCTTCAAGCTATGCCCCAGGGTAACGATGATCGAAGCCAGCGCCGCGTCTTCCGGATCGACGGTAATATCCCGGACAAAAGACTGATCTATCTTCAACGTGTTGATGGCGAAGCGCCGCAGATAACTCAGGCTGGAGTAGCCAGTGCCGAAATCGTCGATCGATAGCTGCAACCCCATCTCGTGCAAGTGCTTAAGCATGTCCACGCTCGCCTCGACATTGTGCATCACCATGCTTTCGGTCAATTCGAGTTCAAGCGCGCCGGAGCGTGGATCAATGCCTGTCTCTTCCAATACACCTTGAATCATGCGCAACAGATCCGCTTGATTAAACTGACGCGCGGAAAGATTCACCGCCATTTTCAGGTGCGGCATGCCGGCTTCGCGCCAACGCTTGATTTGGCGGCACGCGGTGCGCAACACCCACTCGCCGAGCGGGACGATCAGACCGCTTTCTTCCGCCACCGGAATGAATTTCGCCGGAGGAATCATGCCTTGTTGCGGATGCTGCCAGCGTATCAAGGCTTCCATGCCGACGATCTTTCCGCTGGCAATCTGGCACTGCGGTTGGTAGTGCAATACAAATTGTTCTTCCTGCAGCGCCCGCCGCAAGCCGCTTTCGATTTCCATGCGCTCGCACATGGCGGCATTCATCTCCGCGGTGTAGAACTGGAAATTGTTCTTGCCCAATTCTTTGGCACGATACATGGCGGTATCGGCATTGCGCAGCAAACTGTCGACATCGTTGTCGTCGAACGGAAACACCGTGATACCGATGCTAGCGGTAATATGCATCTCGCGCGTGCCGACATGCAAGGGCTCGGCGATGCAGGCCAGCAGCTTTTCAGCCACTTGAATCATGTCTTGGACGATTCTGACGTCTTGCAGCAGGATGGTGAATTCGTCCCCGCCTTGACGGGCAACCACGTCGTCTTGGCGCAACAGGCCGAGCAAACGTTCCGCGACGGCCTTGAGCAGCTTGTCGCCCTCTTCGTGGCCCAGGGTGTCGTTGATTTTCTTAAACCCGTCCAAATCCAGGAACATCACCGCCACGATTCTTTCGGTACGCAGCGCACGCGCCATCGCGCGCGACAGCAATTCCTGAAACAGCCTGCGGTTCGGCAAGCCGGTCAAGGCGTCATGCGTGGCCTGATGCAGAATCTGCGCTTCGAATTTTTTGCGTTCGCTCATGTCCCGCACGGCGCTGATCACCCAATGCCCTTTTTCGGTTTTCAGCGAGCCTAGGCTAATATCCGCCGGGAATTCCGTGCCATCCTTGCGTTGCGCGAAGAATCCCGCATCCACGCCCATCTCGCGCACGGCGGATGCGGCGAACTGGCCGTCACGATAATCGGCATAAGCATTCCGCAAGCGCTCGGGTATCAAGCTTTGCATCGGCTGCCCGATGAGTTCCTCGCGGCTATAGCCGAAAAGCTGTTCGGTATGGGCGTTGGCTTTGACAATGCGCCCCTGCTCGTCGGAAATCACCAAGGCTTCCGGCGTGACTTCCATGATGCTCGCGTTTTGCCGGAAATAGCGCTCGATGGACTCCGCCATGCCATCGAACGCATGAGCCAATTCGTGCAGCTCATTGTTTCCCTGCCCGCCGAACGTCACGCGCGCGCTAAAGTCGCCCTCCGCGATACGCCGCGCCGCGTCT
>DAIAMA010000093.1 GCA_027438535.1 bacterium | reverse complement strand
CACGCCAATGCCGTTTGCAAAATCTGGGGCAGGCGCTGCAAATATTCATCGTGTTTGACGATATAATCGTCGGCCCCGGCTTTAAGTGCCGTCACCGCCACTTCCTGATCGCCGGAGCCTGTCAGAATCACTACTGCCACGGGTTGTTCCCGCTCGCGTATCCACGCCAGCAGGTCCAATCCGCTGCCGTCCGGTAAGCGCAAGTCCGACAGCACCAAATCGAAATCATGCGGCGCTTTCAGGCGGTCGCAAGCCTGCTTTAGCGTCGGCGCGATTACAACCGCATAGCCGCCCGCGCGCGCCAAGCGATGCCGCACCAAGTCCGCATCGGCGGCGTTATCTTCGACGTACAATACATTCATGATTATTTTTCTCCCGCGACTCCCGAGGGGACCAGCCTATTCAATACGCACCAATACAACTCGACCTGCGCGGCCACTTCCATGAATTTATCGAAATCCACCGGCTTGACGATGTAGGAATTCGCGCCGAGTCGATACGCCTGTTGCATATCGACATCCTCGCTGGAGGTGGTGAGCACGACCACAGGAAGGACGCGCAAGGCCGGATGCCCCTTAAGTTGCCGCAGCACCTCCAGCCCATCCACCTTCGGCAGCTTCAAATCCAGCAGAATCAAGGCCGGCCGAGGCTCTCCCGCTTCCCAGCGTGGAATCCAGCTTAAGGCCTCGGCACCGTCGCGAGCCACGTGCACCGGATTGCTCAGCTTACGCTTGGCAAAGGCGCGTAAGGTCAAATCCAAATCCACCGGATTGTCTTCCACCAGCAGAATTGGTTGGCAAGTCAGATGAGAGTTCATAGCGGCAACTCCATATAAAAAGTCGCGCCCTGCCCCGGTACGCTTTCCGCCCACGCCCGGCCGCCCATGCGCTGCAGCGCCTTGCGCACGATGGCGAGTCCGATACCGGTACCGGGGAAATCTTCGGCAAGCTGCAAACGCTGGAATATCTCGAAAATACGTTCGTGAAATTTCATATCGAAGCCTATGCCGTTGTCACGAACCCAGAGGATACAGGCATGTCCTTCCCGGCGCACGCCTATTTCGATTATAGGCCGTGGCGCATCGCGGGTAAATTTGAGCGCATTATCGAGGAGATTGCGCAGTGCCATGGCCAAGCCATCCCGGTCGGCGACGACCGTTTGTTGAGAAATCTCCACTTGCAGTGCCACCCCGCGCGCCGCGATTTCCTCCGCGCGTTCGGCGATAACCGTTTCCACCAAGCGCGGCAAATCCACTTGATCCGATTGCAAGGCGCGGCGCTCGATGCGGGAATAGGCCAGCAGATCCTCGATCAATTGCGCCATCTGTCCGGTGCCGCGGCGGATATTGGCGAGAAAAGCGCGTCCTTCCGCATCGAGCTCGGCGGCATGATCTTCCAGCAGCAAACGGCTATAGCCATCGATACCGCGCAGCGGCGCTTTCAAATCATGCGAGACGGAATAAGCGAAGGCTTCCAATTCTTTATTCGCGGTTTGCAACTGCGCGGTGCGCTCCGCTACCCGCTGCTCCAATGCGGTATTGAGTTGACGCACCGCATCCTCCGCTTGCTTGCGCGCGGAAATATCGTTGATGGAGGAAAAAATCGCCGCCTCGCCCTCGAATTCGATCATGGCGGCGGAGATCTGCGCCCAGAATGGCGTGCCGTCCGCGGCGCGCAAGCGCAATTCCTGATCCGTGACGGTGGTCTCGCGCAGCAGGCGATCCAGAAAGCGATCCCGCTCCGCGGGGTCCAAATAATAATTGCTGGCGGGTTGGCCGATGCCCTGTTCACGCGGGATACCGAACTGCGCTTCCGCGCGCCGGTTGCCATAACGCAGAATACCGTCTCGCAAGCGTGTGATGACCACCGGAAACGGCGCCATTTCCAGCAAGGTGCGATAGCGTGTCTCGCTCACCCGCAACGCGTCTTCCGCGCGCTTGCGCTTGGTGATGTCATGGAGCACGGCGATGCGCGCCTCCCGCCCCTCGAAGTCGATATCGTGGGAATGGGCAACGATATTGATCAGCGTGCCATCCTTGCGCACGTGATGCCACTCCCCAACATACTCATGGCCACGTAGTTGAGGAATCAAAGCGACAATCGCGGCTTTTTCCGGTTCCGGGTAGAGCTGGGGCAAGCGCAGGGCAAGCGCTTCCTCGCGGCTGTAACCATACAAGCGCTGGAAAGCTTCGTTCACCGCCAGCAAGTTTAGACTGTCGCGCTCGTACACCAGCATCGGCGCCGGATTGCGCTCGAACAACAGACGGAAGCGCTCTTCGCTCTCGCGCAGCGCTTGCTCGGTGCGTTTGCGCTTGGTAATGTCGCGCGTGATTCCCAATAGCGAGTAGTGCTCACCCTCGCTTTCGCGCAGCGGTACCGCACGCGTTTCAAGCCAGCGGTGCGTGCCTTTCAGGCCGACAATGCCAAACTCCAGCGTACCATGCCCGCCTTGCAAGACTTGCCTGGTCAAGGAGCGGAACGCATGTTGAAAACCTGGGGTTACGATTTCCAGCACGGAATGCCCCGCCACCTGTTCCAGATCATCGGCCTCGATCATATCCAGGCCTGCCCGGTTCATGAATTTAAGCCTACCATCCGGCCCGATAATTTTGACGCACTCTGGTTCGTTATCGACAATCGCGCGGAATTTGGCTTCACTCTCGCGCAAGGCTTGCTCCGTATGCTTGCTCTGTATGGCCAGTGCCGCCAAATTAGCAGCGGTGCGCAGCAACTTATCATCATCCGCACCGAAGCTGTGCGGATTCGCAAAATACACCGCGAACGTACCAAGCACGCGTGAGTCACTCGAGAGAATGGGCTCCGACCAGCAAGCGCGCAAATTGGCTTGAGCGGCCAGGTCGCGATAATTTTCCCACAGCGGATCGACGTTAATGTCTTCCACCACCACACGTGTGCCGCGAAACGCCGCCGTGCCGCACGACCCCACGCCTTCACCGATCTCGGCATTATCGACGGCCCGATTAAAAAATTCGGGCAAACCGCTTACTGCGCCCCGGCGTAGATGCCTACCATCGGCATCGAGCAGTAACACGGAGCCAATCGCGCCCGGCAGGACGTTGCCGATAAGTTCTGTCAGATGCGCCAATACGGCGGCCAGCGGCTCGTTCCTGACCAGGGCCTCCAAAACCAGAGCGTTGCCGTGTTGCATCGCTTCCATCCGGTGGCGCGCGCTGATGTCTTGAACCGTCGCGACGAATGATTCCACCCCCCCGCTCGCGCGCCGCACCGCCTTGACGTCGATGGTGGCATAGATGATGGCACCGTCTTTGCGCACGAAGCGCTTGTCCATTTGGTAGCCGTCGCTTTTGCCTTGCAATACGCGCTCGAATTCAGTGACATCGGCGGCGAGATCGTCCGGGTGCGTTAACTCCGCCCAAGTCAGCTCCATTAATGCTTCGCGCGTATAACCCAACATTTCGCACAAGCAATCGTTGACATGCAACCAACGCTTAGTGGTAGGTGAAGTAATGGTCATCCCGACAAAGGGCAAGTCGAAAAACAATTTCAACAAGCGGTCGCTTTCGGCGGTCTGTGCGGCCAATTCCAGGCGGTGCACGCGCTGCTGCTGGCGCCACAGCAGGAGTATCGCCATCGCCACGGCGGCCACCGCTGCCAGCGCTACCACGCTCACCCATAGGGCGAGGTACTTGCGCGGAGCCAGCGCCTCCTCGCGGTCGACTTTCGCCACCACGTACCACGTCGTTCCCGCCACCGGACGCGAAGCGGCGAGTACCGGAACGCCGCGCCAATCCACGGCTTCGATATGCCGGGCTTGCCCCGCGCGCACCGCCATTGCCGCGGAGCTCAGGCTATCGAGCGATGTACGTAACTTCAACGCGGTATTGTGCTCATGGCGTAACTCGTTGAGATACAACACGCTATCCCCATCCCGGCGCAGCAGCATGGTCTCGGCGCTTGCGCTAGGCGTGGGCCAGCGCTGAATAAGCGGAAACAGAAAACGTTCAACTGGCGTATGCAGCAATATCGCTGCATACCCTTCGCCGTTTTGTAAAAGGGGCACCACGTAATCCAGATGAACCACACCCGATGCATCACGATACAGGTCGCTGCATTGCACTTGCCCGCTGCGCAAAGCGAGCGGCAATAGATGCCGGCTAATATCTGCGTCAGTCTCCGGATGTTTCCCCACAACAAGCGCGTTGCGGCCGGTGGCATCAAGCAATATCGCATCGTAACCGTAGGCTTGCCGAACCGCATCCAGCCGCGCGCGGATATATTCTTTCTGTGCGCCATTTCCTTGGTGGCGCAACCATAGCGCCGCACTCTCGCCCAGGTCTTGATCCTTGGCCAATACGAAAGCATTGGCCTGATGCTGCGCCAGCCAGGCTTCAATCTCATTGGTCTTCAATACGGCTATGGCGCTTAAGTCGGCAAACACGCTTTCTCTTAATTGCGGCCCATATAGGTGGAAAATGCTATAGCCGAGCATGGGCACGATCAGGGATAAGCCAAAGAACACACCGGCCAAACCGCCGATGCGAACCGAGGTTACCGGCTCGCGGGTGTTTCCCGCCTGGCTCCAAACCAGCAATAGCAGATAGAAAAAGAATGAAGTGATGGCAACAAAGATCAGGCCCGTGACCAAACCGACCCCGTCGAATAGCAGAGGGTCGTGAACCGCCTGTGCCATCAGCCAGTCGGAACCAAATATCCACAATGCGGCAAATGCCGCATAAACCAGTATTATTTTGTTGAGGCGGCTGCGCATGCGGTGTACCCTTCCCCGGCGAAGCGTATGGCATATGATAGCCCGTTTTTCCCACAATACCGCTAGCGGCTTCAGACCATTTTCGCAGCGGGTAGTAACCCTACGTTTTGTGCATCCAGAGCATCGCCTTATTGTTAAGCGTGACGTTGACTTCAGATGCGCGCAATACTTCTTTGATCGCGAATTCGGCATGCACGCACTCGCGCTTGGGATACACATTAATCGCTTGGCCGCGCGGATTGACAAAGCTGTGCACGACTGGCGCGGTGGGCGTTGGGCCGTGGCGCGTGACCACGGCAATTTCTCCATTCGCGAGTTTCACGAAACTACCGGGCGGAAACACGCCGATCACTTTAATCAGCATTTCCGTCATGTGGCTATCGAGGTGCTTGCCGCGCTGCAAATAAATTTCTTTCAGTGCCGCATTCGCCGTATAGGCGTGGCGATGGGCATGTTCGGTCACCAGGGCGGCATAGACATCGGCCACCGCGATCAAGCGCGCCTCGCGTGCGAGGCTTTCCGCGCTGAGCCCCGCCGGATAACCGCCTCCGTCAAATCGCTCGTGATGCTGCAATACCGCCGCGAGCCAAGCGGCATTCGTCACGCCCAACTGTTGCAACAATTCGACACCCTGCGCACTGTGCTCGCGCATTTGCGCCAACTGCGGCGGCAAAAGGGGGGCGGCTTGCTGGTGCAATTTGTGCTGCAGCACCAACGTGGCGATATTCATGGTGAGCGCCGCATTTAGCAAAATCAGACGCTCTTCCACTGCCCACCCTAAATGCCGGGCAACCAGCTCGCCCAGAATAGCCACATGAATCGGGTGCGCGATTACATAGCGCGCGCCGGTGTGCAAAAATAGCCAGCCGACACAGGCGTCTTGATCCAGGCTACATGCCTCTTGAATGATCTTGGCCACTGCATTAGTGCGGGCAGGGAAATTCGGCTCCACCGACATGTGGCCATATAAACGCTCGACGTGTGCCGGTAGCGGATCGAGTAGTGTGAAGGGCGATTGCTTAGGCGGCTCGGGAGGA
>DAIAMA010000092.1 GCA_027438535.1 bacterium | reverse complement strand
CGAGCGCAAGGTTTCCAGATCGCCGGCCAATTTCTGTTTGGAATACTGGTCGTTCTTGGTGTACCAGGTCAGCCACGTGGGCGGGGTGAGCGTGAACAGCGCCAATAAATCCTTTTCGCGGTAGGTTTTCGCGCCGACGATATTGATTTGCCGTATCTTCGCTGCTTCGCCTTCGTTCACGTCGAACTGAATCGCTACCCGATTGCGCTCCAGGGGGGTAACGGTCGTTTTGACTTCCGCGGCATATTTACCGCGCGACAAGTACTGGCGCTTCATCTCTTGCTCGGCTTTATCCAACAGCGCGCGGTCGAAAATGCGCCCTTCGGCCAAGCCGATCTGCTTGAAGCCTTCCTTCATCTGATCCTTGCTGAATTCCTTCAAGCCGTTGAATTCTATTTGTCCGATCGCGGGCCGTTCCTGTACCTGCACGATGAGCACGCCATTTTGATGCTCCAGTTGCACATCCTTGAAGAACCCGGTGGCGAACAAGGCCTTGATGGTAGCGGCGGCTTTCTCGTCGGTCAGCGTATCCCCGACCTTGACCGGCATATAGCTGAACACCGTGCCGGCCTCGGTGCGCTGGATGCCTTCGACGCGAATATCCTTGATGACGAACGGTTCGAAGGCGAACACGCGGCCAGCGCAAGCCATCCATGCCAGGAAGAGGAAAAGGATTCTGAATTTCATAGAATGATTTAGTGTCCCAGTTGCCGGGCGATATCGTTATAGAGGGCGACAGACATGAGCATCATCAGCACCACGATGCCGATGCGTTGTCCGACTTCCATGGCCTGCATCGACACCGGCTTACCCTTGATCGCCTCGATCATATAATACATCAAATGCCCGCCATCCAGGATGGGCACCGGCAGTAGATTAAGCACGCCCAAACTGACGCTGACCAAGGCGATAAATAGCAGGTATGGCAGCCAGCCGATGTGCGCTGTTTCTCCCGCGACTTGGGCAATGGTCAGCGGGCCGCTCAAGTTGCGCCAGGACAGTTCGCCGGCGAGCATGCGTCCCATCATTTTCAGACTGAACACGCTGGTGTCCCAGCATTTTAGCGCGCCGCGAACCAAGGCCGTGCCCGCCGGGTATTGCACGGTCACCAACACATCCGGGGCCACGCCGATGCGGCCGATGGTTTTTCCTGCGACCCGTTCGCGTTGCGGCACGACCGCCAGTGCGCGCATAGTGCCCTGATGCAGCACGGTCAACACAATCGATTGGCCAGGCTTGGCACGCACCGCTTGGGAAAAGCTATTCCAATCGCCCACCGGTACGCTATCCACGGCCGTGATGAGATCGCCCGCTTCGAGGCCCGCGCGCTGCGCCGGCGAATCCGCCAAAATTTGCCCCAAGCGCGCGGGCACGGTACGCGCCGGACGCAAACCCAATTTATTCAGGAAATCCTTATCCAGGTCATCGCCGCTCACACCGGCTAAACGCAGTAGCCGCACCCTATCCTGGCCATGCGCATCGCGCACGGACAAGGCCACTTCGCCGCCATCGACCACTTTCTGCGCCAAATACCAATTGACGTCCTCCCACGTTTGTACCGGCTTACCATCGATTTGTTCGATCGTATCCCAATGGGCAATCCCGGCGCGCGCCGCGGCGGTTTCCGCCGGCGGCGTATCCAGCAGCGGGCGCTGGCCCGGCATGCCATAAATAAACAACCCCCAATAAATCAAGATCGCCAGTAGAAAATTAGCGAGCGGCCCCGCCGCTACAATGAAAAATCGCTTGGCCACCGATTGCCGGTTAAACGCAAAAGGTAAATCTTCCGGCTGCACATTGTCATCCTGCTCCCCGAGCATTTTTACATAGCCCCCTAGAGGGAATGCCGCCAGCACCCATTCCGTTCCGCCCGGCTTGAATTGCTTGAGGTAGAGCGCTTTGCCGAAGCCCAGCGAAAAGCGCAACACTTTCACACCGCATAGCCGTGCCGCCAAATAATGCCCGAACTCGTGAAAGACGATTAATATGCCGAGCGCGCCGAGAAAAGCAATCAATGTCAGCATAAGGCTTGGCTCCGTTCGATATGTTCGCGTGCTACTTGGCGCGCCTGATTGTCCACCGCCAGTACTTGTTCCAGCGTATCCGCCGCGCCGCTTGGAATGGCGGCAAGCGTGTGCTCGATCACCGCCGCGATGCGCTGGAACGGCAGGCGATGTTCGAGAAATGCCGCGACCGCGACTTCGTTCGCGGCATTCAATACCGCCGGCGCCGTGCCGCCGCTGCGCAAGGCCGCATAGGCAAGCGCAATGCAAGGGAAACGCCGGGCATCCGGCGCTTCGAAATCGAGCCGCGCGATTTGGAATAAATCGAGTGCCGCCACGCCGCTGTCGATGCGCTCGGGGAAACCCAGGGCATACGCGATCGGCGTGCGCATATCGGGATTGCCGAGCTGTGCCAGCACCGAGCCGTCGACATACTCGACCATGGAGTGAATCACGCTTTGCGGATGAATCACCACTTGTATTTGATCCGCGCTGGCATTAAACAGCCAATGCGCCTCGATCACTTCCAGCCCCTTGTTCATCATGCTGGCGGAATCCACCGAGATTTTTCGCCCCATGACCCAATTCGGATGCGCGCAGGCTTGGTCCGGCGTGACGTGTTCCAGTGCCGCCAGCGGCACGGTGCGGAAGGGTCCGCCGGAAGCGGTGAGCAGAATGCGGCGCACGCCCATCGCGCGCAGGTCGCCGTTGCCGTCGCGCGGCAGCGCTTGGAATACCGCGTTGTGTTCGCTGTCGATAGGCAGCAACGTGGCGCCATGATCCTGCACCGCCCGCATGAAAATATGGCCGGACATCACCAGCGCTTCTTTGTTGGCGAGCAACACGCGCTTGCCCGCTTGCGCCGCGGCCAGCGCCGGCTGTAAGCCGGCCGCGCCGACGATCGCCGCCATGACCATGGCCACCTCGGGTGCGCGCGATACTTGTTCTAGCGCCGCCATGCCTTGCAGTACTTCGGTGCGCAGACCAGCATGCTGTAATCGCTGCTGCAGTTGTTCCGCCGCCACGGCTTCCAGCAAGACCGCGTAACGCGGGTTAAATTGACGGCACTGCTCGAACAATCGCTCCCATTGCCGATTCGCGGTCAGCGCATATACCTGGAAGCGCTCCGGATGACGCGCGATTACATCCAGGGTATTCATGCCAATCGAACCGGTCGCGCCGAGTATCGTAATCTGTTGCACGCGCATGCCCCTATATGCTCAAACCGGAAAAAACCATCAACGCCAGCGCCACTGGCAGCACCGACGTTTGGCTATCGATGCGATCCAAAATACCGCCATGGCCGGGAATCAAGTGGCCGCTGTCTTTCATGCCCGCGCAACGCTTCATGTGCGACTCGAACAGATCGCCCACGATGCTGATCGCAACCAATAGGCTTGCCGCCAATATTAGCCACATCATCGAGACCGAAGCGAGATAAGGCAATGCATCGGGCGCGACCCATTTCCACAAGACAACATATAGCTGCGCCGCAAGCAGCGCACCCACCACGCCTTCCCAGGTCTTGCCGGGACTGATCAAGGGCGCGAGTTTATGTTTACCCCAGCGCCGTCCGGCAAAATAGGCAGCGCTATCGGCGATCCACACCAAGCTCATGATAAACAGTAATAACAGCGCACTGCTCTCGCGCAAGCGCACGAACGCCAGCCAAGTCGGCAATAGCACCATAAGGCCGGTCAGCGCCAAGTTTAAACGATGGCGTATCACCCAGTGTTTGGCCAGCCACAGCGGTGCGATTAGCAGCCAAAACACCAGTGCTGCCGCCAAAATCACGCTCGACACGGCGGTGTTTTCGCCTACATAGAGATATCCCAGAATAATCCAGACGAGTGCCGCATAGAGTGCGCGGCTGACCGCGGAATAGCCGGCAAGACGCGCCCATTCCCAACTCGCGCCGGCCGTGACGGCGCCCATGAATAGCGCCCAAGCCCAATGCGGGAGATAGAGTAGCGCCGCGAGAAAAATCGGGATCAATACCAGCGCCGCGAGCACGCGTTGCTTAAGCATGCTCTTTCAATTGCTCGCTGGTGCGGCCAAAGCGGCGCTCGCGGCTTTGGTAAGAACTGATCGCCGCCTCCAGCGCTTGCTTATTGAAATCCGGCCATAAGGTTTCGGTAAAATACAATTCCGAGTAAGCGAGCTGCCACAGCAAAAAATTGCTGATGCGCTGTTCCCCGCCGGTGCGTATGAACAAATCCGGCTCCGGCGCATACGCCATGGAAAGATAAGGCGCGAGTTCGTCTTCCGTGAAATCCCGAGCGCGCTCGGGATGCTCGGCCAGCAGCCGGTTGAGCGCCTGTAGAATATCCCAGCGGCCGCCGTAATTCGCCGCGATAGTGAGCGTGAGGCGCTGGTTGTTTTCGGTCAGGCGCTCGCCATCGTGGATCAATTGCTGCAAGCGCGGCTCGAAGCGTGACAAGTCGCCGATGACTTTGAAGCGAATTTCATTTTCGTGCAGTTTCACCACTTCACGCTCCAAAGCCAATACGAATAATTGCATCAGCAGCGAAACTTCTTCTTGCGGCCGGCGCCAGTTTTCGCTGGAAAACGCGAACAGCGTGAGGTATTCGACGCCCTTTTCGGCGCAATCGCGAATCACCGCGCGCACCGCTTCCACGCCGCGGCGATGGCCTTCGATGCGCGGCAGCAGCCGGCGCTTGGCCCACCGTCCATTGCCATCCATGATGATGGCGATATGTTTGGGAATATCACGCGTCTCGGGGACATCGCGCGTGGAGCTTTTGAAGAAGGCCATCCAGGGCTCGATGGGTAGGCGGATTAAATAGCCAGCAATTCGGCTTCTTTGGCCTGAAGCATTTTGTCGATTTCGGCCACGTAGCGATCGGTCAGCTTCTGCACTTCGTCTTGCGCGCGGCGCTCGTCATCCTCGCTCACGGTTTTTTGCTTCAATAATTCCTTGAGCGCGGTATTCGCGTCGCGGCGCACATTGCGTACCGCGATTTTGGCATTTTCGCCCTCGCTTTTGACTACCTTCGCCAAGTCCTTGCGCCGCTCTTCGGTCAAGGCCGGCATCGGCACGCGTATCATATCGCCTTGCGACGACGGATTAAGGCCGAGATCGGACTCGCGAATCGCTTTTTCGATCGCGCCCACCATTTTCTTCTCGAACGGCGACACACCCAGCGTGCGCGCATCGACCAAGGTCACATTCGCGACTTGCGGAATCGGCATATGCGTGCCGTAATAATCGACGTGGACATGGTCCAGCAGGCCGGAATGCGCGCGGCCGGTGCGGATCTTGGCGAGGTCGTTCTTCAATGCCTCGATGGATTTTTGCATTTTCTGCTCGGCGGATTGTTTGACTGCTTGCGTCGTGCTCATACCACTCCTCCTGCTACGAAACCGTGACCAAGGTACCTTCGTCCTCGCCCAGCACAAAGCGCTGCAGCGCGCCGTCCTTGAAGATGCTCAACACGCAAATCGGCAAATTTTGTTCGCGGCACAAGGCAAACGCGGTCGCATCCATGACTTTGAGGTTGCGCCCGATCGCCTCGTCGAACGTCAGATGGGTATAGCGCGTGGCCGCCGGATTTTTCACCGGATCGTCGGTATAGACCCCGTCGACCTTGGTGGCCTTCACCACCATCTCCACGTTCATCTCCATGCCGCGCAGCGCCGCCGCGGTATCGGTGGTGAAAAACGGATTGCCGGTGCCGGCACCGAAAATCACCACCTTACCTTCTTCCAGATAGCGCAAGGCCTTGCCGCGAATATAGGGTTCGGCTACTTGCTCGATGGTCAGC
>DAIAMA010000091.1 GCA_027438535.1 bacterium | reverse complement strand
CTCGGCACGCCCTCCGCCAGACGCGCGCCGTCGAACAACCCAACGTAATAGGCGCACACCATGATGAGGGCGAGCACCGCGGCGAGCCGCAGTGCATCGCGGTTCCAAGCGTGCTGCTCGGCTCCGAGCAGTTGATCGTAGCTTTGGGACATGATTGCTCCCTATCCAGTCACTGGTACTTGGCCAGGTCGATCTTCAGCAGGGGTCCGAGGTTGCGTACCACGTCATAATCCCGGTCGGTGATGGCATCGAAGCCCTCGGCCTTGAACGACCTGAGCACCGCAGGATCCTTGAGGTTCAGGAACGCGCTGCGGATTTTTTCCTTGAGCTCCGGCTTCAGGTTAGAGCGCATAGTCCATGGATACTGCGGGAAGGGTTTCGAGTACTGAAGAACTTTTACCTTGTCGAGGCTCACGATCTTGCGCTCGACCAGTGACTCGAAGATCGGCCGGCTCAAACCGCCGGCCTGGGCATGGCCGTTCTGTACCGCCAGGGCCACCGCGTCGTGCGAACCGACGAAATGCTCTTTGTAGTCGCGCCCGGCCATGAGACCGCCCTCGGCCAGCACCGACTTCGGGATCAGATGGCTGGAGGTGGAGGCCGTGTCACCGTAGGCCACGTCCTTACCCTTGATGTCGGCGATGGTCTTCACGCCGGAGGCAGTATTGGCAATCACCACCGACTGGTAGGTAGTGCTGCCCTTGACCTTGAGCGCGGCAAACGGCTCGATCTCGCTCTTTTGCCGCGCCAGCACATAAGACAACGGTCCGAAATAGGCCAGGTCGAGGCGGCCGTGACGCATGGCCTCGATCATCGACGAGTAGTCGGTGGTGACAATCAGTTCGATCTTCTTGCCGAGTTGCGCCTCGAGATAATCCTTGAGGGCTTGGTTGTTCTTGATGACAGTGGATGCATTTTCATCCGGCAGCAGCGCTACCTTCAGGGTCTGCGGGTCTGGGTCGGCAGCGGCTTGTACGAATGCTGGAAGCGACAAGCCGAACAACATAGCCGTAATGAGCGTCAGGAACTTTTTCATGATTAATCCTCGATGGTTGCGAAATTGTAGGTGGGTAGAGTTGAGGCGATGGGCACGGCCGGCTCAGTGTCGCTGCGGATAGCCTGACGATAAATAGCTTGCTGCGTGGCCGGTGTGAGTTCGGCTGGGATGCCGTCGAACACCACGCGTCCATGGGCGAGACCGATAATACGGTCGGCATAGGCCTGCGCCAGATCAACCTGATGCAGGCTCACCACGGTAGTGATGCCGTCCTCGCGGCCGATGCGTTGCAGCTGTTCCAGCACTGTATGCGAGGTTGCCGGGTCGAGGCTTGCCACCGGCTCATCTGCGAGCATGAGACGCGGCCGCTGCGCAAGCGCACGAGCAATGCCGACACGTTGCTGTTGGCCTCCGCTCAATCGATCGGCGCGCTCCAGCGCCTTGTGCAGCAGGCCGACGCGCTCTAGGCATTCAAGGGCGATACGCCGTTCCGCAAGCGGTAGCGGAAACAGGCTGCGCCACGCAGTGTGGTAGCCGATACGGCCAAGCAGCACGTTGGCGAGTGCGCTCTGGCGGCCGATCAACTGGTGCTGCTGGAAAATCATCCCGGTATGTTTACGGTGTTCGCGCAGACGGCGGCGGTCGTTTAGGCTACCCAATCCCTCGACTGTGATACTCCCGCCGGAAGGTGGCGTCAGTTGGTTGAGGCAGCGCAGCAGCGTGGACTTGCCGGCCCCGGAGGCGCCCAGCAAGACCGTGAACTCGCCCTGCCGGAAATGCAGCGAGGTTGAGTGCAGCGCAGTCATGCCGCCAGGGAAAGTGACATGCACTTCGTTCATCTGGATCATGGTTTTTCTCTCGCATCAAAATAGAATTCGATTTCGTCATCAAAATAAGAAATGATTTATGAAATCCAATTGAGCGAAGCGTAAACGCTACATGTGACACAACAGTGACGGGTGTTTGACGAAATTCTGACAAAGCCACTGATGGGCGCGGGATCAATGCACTCTATGTGGAACGGCTAAGCGTGCTATTGCTTACAAGAATAAACAGGGATTCGGCATAAAGCCAAACAGCAGGGGTCATAATTAAAAAATAATTCGCGTGAAATCACCCCCCTGACTTTAAAGTTCGGAGAAAACGGGGGACTTGGCAATGCCAGTCTCTGTGCCTACAACCACGCCATCAAGCCCATTTCCAGCGCATGCGTAAGCAGCGGGTGTGAGGGATAGGCGCGAATTTTATAGTCGAGCCGTCCGCAGAGATTGGGTGCGAAATCCATCGCGAAGCGGTGCTCGCCGGTTTTGGCGTCAATGCCGCGAAATTCAAAGCGGTAATGATGAAAATCCTTGTTCTCGGCTTTATTCGGGCGCGATACCAGCATTTCCACCACGACGTCTTCCGGCATCAAGCCGTTCAGATTCAGCGCTATTTCGAACTCCAGCATATCGCCGAACTGAATGCGTTTTTTCGGCGTATCGATACGGCGCATGCCGACACCCGGCCAAGCCGTGCGCACGCGTGTTTTCCATGCCGCCAAGGTACGCGCATTTTCGAAGTCTTTTTGCGCGTAGAGCCGTCCGCGTTTGCTTGCCGGCAAGTAAAAGCGGCTGACGTATTCACCCACCATGCGGCTGGCATTGAAGCGCGGCAACAGCGAAGCGATGGAGTGTTTGGCCATCCTCACCCATTCCGCCGAATAGCCCAGCTTATCGCGCCGGTAGTAAAGCGGGAGCACATGGTCTTGCAATAGCTCGTACAAGGTTTGGCTGTCTTCTTTGTTGCGCCGGTATTCGTCCATGTATTCCGGCGAAGGCTTGATCGCCCAGCCGTTCTTACCGTCGTAGCCTTCGCCCCACCAGCCGTCGAGCACGGAAAGATTGATGACGCCGTTGATACCGGCTTTCATGCCGGAAGTGCCTGAGGCTTCCAGCGGATACATCGGGGTATTGAGCCACACATCCACGCCCGACACCATGCGCCGTGCCAAGCCCAGATCGTAACCTTCGCTCATCAGCACCTTGCCGACGAATTCCGGCATGTGCATGATGTTATAAATTTGGCGAATCAAGTCTTGCCCGGGAAGATCGGCCGGATGCGCCTTGCCCGCGAAAATGAACAGCACCGGGCGTTCGGCATCGGACAAAATTTCGCGCAGCCAGTCGAGATTTTCGAACAGCAGCGCCGCCCGCTTATACGTCGCGAAGCGGCGCGCGAAACCGATGGTGAGCACATTCGGGTTGCCGGAATCGGCGAACTTAAACATGCGATCGAGATGCGCTTCCGAACCATGGTTGCGAAAATGCTGCTGCGCCATGCGCATGCGTACCAGCTGCAGCATTTGCGATTTCAAGGATTGATGCACGCTCCAAAACAAATGATCGGGAATCGCCTCGATCTTGGACCAATATTCCACATCCGACATGCGATGCCGCCACTCGTAGCCCAGGTATTGATCGAACAAGTCCGCCCACTCCAGCGCCAGGAAAGTCGGCACATGCACGCCATTGGTGACATAGCTTATCGGGTTTTCGTTGGGATCGATTTGCGGCCATAAATCGGCGCAGATATGCGAAGACACCTCGCCGTGAATGCGCGATACGCCGTTGTGGTGGCGCGAGCCGTGCAAGGCAAGCGCGGTCATGTTGTAATCCGGCCCGTCGTTCTTGCGCCCCAGCGCCATGAGCTCCGGATGCGTGATGCCCAACTCCGGCAACATGTCGCGGAAATAGGTTTCGATCATGCCCTCGTTGAAATGATCGTGGCCGGCCGGCACCGGCGTGTGGGTGGTGAACACGGTGTTCACCGCCACCGCCTCCATGGCGCTGGCGAAATCCAAGCCTTGCGAGCGCAGCAAACGAATGCGCTCCAATACCAGAAACGCCGCATGCCCTTCGTTGATATGCCACACGGTCGGCTTCAGCCCCATCGCATCCAAGGCACGCGCACCGCCTACGCCGAGAATGATCTCTTGTTGAATACGCAAATTGCGATCGCCGCCATACAACTGGTGCGCGATATCGCGATCTTCCAGCGTGTTTTCTTCCAGATCGGTATCGAGCAGATACAGCCGCACATGGCCGATAATCGCTTCCCAGACTTTGACCGCCACCTCGCGGCCCAGCAAGGGCACGGTAATTTTCAACTCGGTGCCATCATCGCGCAGCACCGGCGTGATCGGCAAATCGTCGAAATCGGAATCGGCGTAACTCGCGATCTGCCGCCCTTCGGCATCGACGGTTTGCGTGAAGTAGCCTTGACGATACAGCAAGCCGACCGCCACGAACGGCAGACGCATATCGCTCGCCGCCTTGCAGTGGTCGCCGGCCAAAATACCCAGGCCGCCGGAATAGATGGGAAAACTTTCGTGAAAGCCGAACTCGAAACAAAAGTAGGCGACCAGATCGCTTTCCTTCAGTTGCTCTTGGCTGGACGGCCGCATCGGCTCGCCATGATAGGTGTCGTAGGCGGACAGCACGCGGTTATAAGTGGCGAGAAATACCTGATCATCCACCGCATCCACCAAACGCTGCTCGTCGATGCGGCGCAAGAACACCTTGGGATTATGCCCGACCACGCCCCATAAGGCGGGGTGCAAGCGCGCGAACAGCGTGCGCGTCGGCTTATCCCAGCTATACCACAAATTGTTCGCCAATTCTTCCAAGCGCGCGAGCTTGCGCGGAATTTTCGGCGTGACTTCGAGATTGAATATGCTGCCCGATTTCATTTCCACTCCATGCGTTTATTTTTCTCGGTATCCATTTTCAGCGATAGCATTTCACTAAATCAGCAAGGTTTATACCACCATGATAGGAAATGCTCATGAAATTCGCCAATCAGCGTAGCCCGCGTAACAGCAATTGATTCTCGCGCTGGGTAAATTCCAAGTGTTTGAGAAAACTCATGCCCAGCAATACCGTGTTATCCGGCAAGCCATCGGAAAACACCGCGCTCACCCCATGCACCACGATATTTCCTAAGCGCACTGTATTAAGGCGCGTTTCGAACCCGACCGCGACGCCATTCGCGGTATCCATTCGGATCGCCGCGCCGCGCTGGAGATCGAGTTCGCGCGCCAGCCGGGAGGACAGCGCCACCGCCGTCGCGCCGGTATCCACCATGAACGTCACCGGATGTCCGTTGATTTCGCCATTTGCGACATAATGTCCGTCGCGATTGCGCGTCAGCACGACTTCGCCGCCGGCGCTGACCAATGGGCGCCGATTGGGGTTCTCCTCGCGCGCCATCCAGCCGTCCGCCGCCCACCAGCCGCCGCCCAGTATCAGCAGCCACGCGATCCACAGCATGATCACGCCGGAGCGGCGGTGCGGGTTGGCTTCCGGCATGCTTTAGGCCTTGATGAAATGCTCGCGGTAATACTTCAATTCCTCGATCGATTCATAAATATCGGCGAGCGCCGTATGCTTGCCTTCTTTGTTCACGCCCGCCGCGATTTCCGGCTTCCAGCGCTTTACCAGTTCTTTGAAGGTAGAAACATCGAGGTTACGGTAATGGAAATAGGCCTCCAATTGCGGCAGATTACGCGCGAGAAAACGCCGGTCTTGGCAAATCGAATTGCCGCACATCGGCGACTTGCCCTTGCCCACCAAGGGCGCCAGGAAGGCGAGCATTTGCGCTTCGACATCCGCCTCGGTGAGCACCGAGGCGCGCACTTTTTCGATCAGCCCGGAACGTCCGTGCGTCGACTTGTTCCAATCGTCCATGCCGTCGAGCACGGCATTCTCTTGATGCACCACCAGCGCCGGCGATTCGGCGATGACGTTCAGATCGGAATCGGTCACCACCAATGCCACTTCCAGCACACGGTCGGTATCGGGGAACAAGCCGCTCATTTCCATGTCGATCCAGA
>DAIAMA010000090.1 GCA_027438535.1 bacterium | reverse complement strand
TGGCGCGCTTGCAATTCATGGAAGCGGCGGGTGACCGTTGGTGGCCCTTGGGCGGCGGCGTGTACTGCTTGCTCGCCAAAAAACGTGTACCCGGCATGCGCTTGATCTTGCCATCTTGGAATGAGCGCTTGGCGGCGCGGCGCGGTGTTGCTCCGGTGGCGCAAAAAGAAGCCAGTGCTTGCAGCACCAGCAAGGAGCAGGAGTTTGTCTGAAGCGGTGGAAATTTTTACCGACGGCGCATGCAAGGGCAATCCCGGCCCGGGAGGCTGGGGTGCTTGGATACGTTACGGCGGCAAGGAAAAAGAATTGTGCGGCGGCGAGCCGGCGACGACCAACAACCGCATGGAATTGACGGCGGTGATTCGCGCATTGGAGGCATTGAACCGGCGCTGCGCGGTGAAGCTACACACCGACTCGCAGTATGTGCAAAAAGGTATCAGCGAGTGGATTGTCGGCTGGAAGAGGCGCGGCTGGAAAACTGCCGACAAAAAGCCGGTTAAGAACGAAGACCTATGGCGCCGGCTGGACCAGCTTGCAAGCCAGCATGATATCGAATGGATTTGGGTCAAGGGCCATGCCGGGCATGCGGGAAACGAACGCGCGGATCAATTGGCGAATCGCGGTTGTGCTAATCAATAAACGTTGAAAATATCATGCGGCAAATTATTCTGGATACCGAAACTACCGGCCTTGACCCCAGGCTCGGCCATCGCATCATCGAAGTGGCGGCCGTGGAAATGGTCAACCGCCGGCTCACCGGCAATCATTTTCACCGCTACCTCAATCCCGAACGCGAAATCGATACCGGTGCGCAGCAAGTGCATGGCATCGCGCTCGAGTTTTTGCAGGACAAGCCTAAATTCGCCGACGTGGCGCAAGAACTGCTCGCCTTTGTGGAAGGCGGCGAGTTGGTTATCCACAATGCGCCGTTCGACGTGGGGTTTCTCGATCATGAATTGGCCTTGATCGGCTTGAACGCACTCGGTACCTATTGCGCGAACGTTGTCGATACCTTGAAACTCGCCAAAGAATTGCATCCCGGGCAAAAAAATAATTTGGATGCCTTATGTAAACGCTATAGCGTGGACAATTCGAACCGCACCCTGCATGGCGCATTACTCGATGCGGAACTGCTGGCGGAAGTGTATTTGGCCATGACGCGCGGCCAAGAGAGCTTGATGATCGAGATGGCGCCATCCGTGCAAACGGCCGCGGCGGAAGCGGATGTGGCAGCTATGCCGCCGTTGCGCATATTGCGCGCCAGCGACGAAGAATTGGCCGCGCATGCGGCATTGTTGACGGAAATAGAGAAAGCCAGCCAGGGTGCGTGTTTGTGGAATAAATAGAGGCGGGATATCCGCCCATTGTTTTGCGGAGCGCGAATATTAAAGGGGATGGGTATGTGGAAACGGCGCACGCTTAAGCGGTGCATGGCGCTATGGTTGGCGGGTGCTGTGCACAGCGGAATAGTGTCCGCGGCGGTTTCGGAAAAAGATTTTCTGGGCGATGTGCCCATCGTGCTGTCGGCGTCGCGCCTTGCCCAGCCAGCCGCCGATGCGCCGGTAGCGATCACGATCATTGACCGCGATATGATTCGCGCCTCGGGGTTTCGCGAAATCGCCGATCTGTTGCGCTTGGTGCCGGGTTTCTATGTGGGGCGCTATAGCGGCAACGAGCCGGTGGTGGCGCGCGGCTTGGTCGATCGCTACTTCGGCCGCGTGCAAGTGCTGGTCGATGGGCGCTCGGTCTATACGCCCTTGTTCGGGCAAGTGCCGTGGAGCGCCCTGCCGCTCGCGATGGAGGATATCGAGCGCATCGAAGTGATTCGAGGACCGAACGCCGCCAGCTACGGTGCCAATGCTTTCCTCGGCGTGATCAATATCATTACGCGTACCGCTCAGGAAGATCGCGGTACGATGTTTTCCGCGACCACTGGCGGCCAAGGCGCGACCGATGCGACGCTGCGCCATGGCGGCGCGGCGGATAAACTTGATTATCGCGTCACCCTGGGTTATCAGCGCGACGGCGGCTTCCCGGACCGGCATGACGATAAGCGCATCGGCCTGCTCACTACGCGCGCGGACTATCGCCTCGATGCGCGCGATGGCGTGCAATTTCAGGCCGGCCTGACTTTTGGCGTGCAAGGTCAAGGCTTCGCCACCGATCCGCTGAACACTCCTCACGATCAGCGTATTACGAGTCATTTCCAGCAACTGCGCTGGCAGCGTGTTTATGGCGCGGACGATGAATTGAGCGTGCAATTTCATCATGCCGTCACGAGTTCGCACGAAGCGACGCAGACGCAACAAACCGCCAGCGGCGCGGCCACGGTGCTGCCGACATACTTGACGCTGAACACCGATGCGGAACGTTATGATTTGGGGTTGCAACGCACTCATCGATTGACGGATAGCGCGCGCATCGTGTGGGGTGCCAATACGCGGCTGGATCGGGTGTCGGCGCCGCTGTACCTTGGATCGCAAGCCGATTTTTATACCCACCAAAGCAGTGTGTTCGCCAATCTGGAGTGGCGCTTGCGCACCGCGTGGGTAGTGAACCTGGGGGGCGTGCTGGAAAAACATAGCCTGACGGGCACGGATTTCTCGCCGCGGTTTGCGCTGAGCTATCACTTCAATCCGCAACACAGCTTGCGCGCCGGTATCTCCAAGGCGCTGCGCTCGCCTACGCTATTGGAAAACGATGCTAATTATTCGCTGTCTTTGCCGATCAGCGTGGGCGGTGTCACCAGCACGGCAAACGTGCCGCGCTTTCTGAGCGGCGGCGATCTGAAGCCCGAGCGCATCCTCAGCCGCGAGCTGGCTTACCTTGGGCAATTTCCGCGCATTGGGCTGAGCCTGGACGTGCGCCTCTATAGGGACGAACTCGACGATATTATCGATACCACCACGCAACTTAATATACCGACCAATACCAAATACTATGTATTCCATAACTTGCATACTGCAACCATGGAAGGCATCGAAACCCAAGCGCGCTGGCAATGGGACAATTTGAAAGTATGGTTCGGGCATTCACTGACCCGGGTAAAAAGCGACTATTCGTCCATCGTCGATGCCACGCCACGCCACATTTACAACGTGCTAGCGGCGTATGCGCTGCCACGGGACTGGAAAGTGAGCGTAGGCGTTTACCGCATATCGGATATGACGCCACTGAACGATGGCAGTACGCTCCAGGCTTACCGGCGCACCGACATCAGGCTGGCCAAGGAACTCAAGTGGTCAGGCAAACCGCTGTAGATCGCGTTGAGCGGCCAAAATATATTTGGCCCTTATACGGAGTATCGCGATGATAACGTTTTTACCAGACAGTATTTCGTGACGCTGCGTTACGGCTGGTGAAGAGTCTTCCGGTGCTGATAATGAGCCCGATAAAAGCATTGCTGGCGGTATGCGTGCTGATGCTGGTGTGCTATACAGGCACCGCATCCGCGGCCGGTGAGCGGCGCATCCTCTTGGTGTTGAGCGAGGAGAGCGGGCCTTATATCGAGGTAGCGCAAGCATTGCGCGCCAGCTTGGAAGGCAGCGGCTTGGCGAAGGACGTGCAAACGGTGCCAACCGGCGCATTGACTGGCATGCGCCCCGTATCGGCCGATTTGCTGGTGACGGTCGGCGTAAAGGCGGCGGAAGCCGCTGCGGCTGCGGCAGCTTCCGCGCCGACGCTCAATGTGCTCATTCCGCGCGAGAGCGTGGAAAGTTTAGCGCATACGGCAAAGCTGAAAAACACGAGCGCGATTTATTTGGATCAGCCGCTAGGACGTCAATTTCAGTTGATCAAAGCAGCGTTGCCGGCGCGCGATCAAGTGGGGATATTGCTCGGCCCCACGTCGCAAGACAGGCTGCGGGAACTGCAAAGCAGCGCGCGGGAAAATCACATCAAGCTGAGTATTCGGGAAATGAGCACGGAAGAGCAATTGCTGCCGGCGCTCAGGAAAGTATTGGCCGACAGCGAAGTGCTACTGGCCGTGCCGGACCCCCTGGTGTTTAACCGTGATACCGCGCAAAGCGTGCTCTTGACGAGCTATCGCGCACAGGCGCCGATGTTTGCTTTTTCCAAATCCTATGTCACCGCCGGCGCCTTGGCGGCGGTGTATTCCACGCCGGCGCAAATCGGCCAGCAGGCCGGAGAAATAATTAGGCGTTATTTTCAGACGGGTGGCGGCGCATTGCCGCCGCCCCAATACCCGAAATATTTTTCGGTCAGCGTGAACTATCAGGTAGCGCGCTCGCTTGGCCTCGCGCTGGATAATGAAGCGGCGCTATTGGGAAAAATCAAAGAGCACACGGAGCGCGAATAACATGAATCGTTGGGGCATCAAGGGCAAGGTATTGTTTCTCGCGCTCGCGCCGGCGGCGCTCATCGCCGCGGTGCTGGCATTCCATTTCGTGAATAGCCGAATTACGGATTTGGAGCAATCGCTGCGCGATCGCGGCTTGGCCATCGCGCGGCAACTCGCGCCGGCGAGCGAATACGGCGTATTTGCCGGCAACCACGCTATTTTGCAGCGTTTGACCGATGCCGCCCTGAAAGAGGCGGATGTGAATTGGGTCGTGATTACCGATCTTGACGGTAATACCCTCGCGGCCAGCGGCCAGCCCGATCGCTTGCCGCGTGTGGTCGCCGCGCATGCCGGGCTAAATTTTGCCATGGCCGAGACCGATACCACGCTGACCTTCAGTGCGCCGGTGCAATTGAGCCAGATTGAAATCGACGATGTCAGCGCGGCGGCGGACACCGGGAAAGAGAGTACGCAGCATCGGCGCAGCATCGGCCGGGTCTACGTGGAGATGAGCCGCGCCGATACCGTGCGGCGCAAGAACGAACTGATTCGCAATGGCCTCATTATTACCCTGCTGGGATTGGCGGCGAGCGGGCTGTTCGCGGTTCGCATGAGCCGCGAAGTCACGCACCCGATTCAGCGCTTATCCAGCGCGGTGCAGGAAATCGGCGCGGGCAATTTTGACGTGCGGGTGGCGGAAGAATCCGCGGGCGAATTGCAAGTACTGGAGCAAGGCATCAACCGCATGGCGAGCGCATTGAAAATGTCGCACGAGAATCTGCAAGACCGGGTCGCGGAAGCAACGACACGCCTTTCCTATCAAGCCGCGCACGATATGCTGACCGGTTTGCCGAACCGGCGCGAATTCGAGGTGCGGATGGAGCGTGCGCTGGCGGGCGCGCGCGAACAGGGCCAGGCGCATACCTTATGCTATCTCGATCTGGATCAATTCAAGGTGGTCAACGATACCTGCGGCCATGTGGCCGGAGATGAATTATTGCGCCAGCTTGCGGTACTGCTGTCCGCCAAGCTGCGCGATCGCGATACGCTGGCACGCCTCGGGGGCGACGAATTCGGCGTGCTGCTGCAAAACTGCACGTTGGAACAAGCGCAGCCGATCGCCGAAGTGCTGCGGCAAATGGTGAAAGATTTTCGCTTCGCATGGCACGATAAATCGTTCGTGATCGGCGTCAGCATCGGCTTGGTGGCGATCACGGCCGAAAGCGAGAATTTGTCCAATCTGCTGAGTTATGCGGATGCCGCGTGCTACGCGGCGAAGGATCGCGGGCGTAATCGCGTGCATGTGTATCAGGCGGAAGACACGGAGCTGGTCAAGCGCCATGGCGAGATGCAGTGGGTCACGCGCATCACGCGCGCGATGGAGGAGAACCGCTTGCGCCTGTATGTGCAGCCTATCCTCCCCTTGTTCCCCGATCCGGAAGCGGATGTGCACTATGAGATGCTGTTGCGCATGATCGATGACAACGCGGAATTGGTGCTGCCCATGGCCTTTATTCCGGCGGCCGAACGCTATAACCTCATGCCCTCGATCGACCGCTGGGTGATTAGCGCCGCGTTTTCCGCGTTTCATCAGCTTTTC
>DAIAMA010000008.1 GCA_027438535.1 bacterium | reverse complement strand
GCACCTGGGATTCCGACACTTGCAGCACGCCTTCGATCATGGCGAGCGCATCGGCATCAAGCAAATTCCGCTCGTAAGCGGAGTGGAGCAATTCGATGAGCTGGTCTCGGTCTTCGGGTTCGCGCATCAACAGCGCGCCAAGCCGCTCGAGCCAACTCGGTTTACTATGGGTTTCGTCCATACACAAACAACGGCATCGTCAAACAAGCCACGCGATGCCTCGTCACCTCCTTGGAGTAATAAATGACGAATAATTTCGGTTATTCGTCATGCATCACCGCCGATTTTCATACGGATCAGGATAACCGAGCCGCATGACAATTTCGGTCTCGCGCGCTTCCATCGCTTGTGCATCGGCTTCGTTTTCATGATCGAAACCTTGCAAATGCAGCGCGCCATGCACTACCAGATGCGCGTAGTGCGCTTCGAGAGTTTTGTGCTGGTGCCGCGCCTCGCGCACCACGACCGGCGGCTTGGTGGTCAGCAAATTTGGGCGCCTGCCCAAGCGCGGCGAGTCGGTAGTGCTCGAAGGCTTGCGCTTTCAAGTGTTGCGCGCCGATAGCCGGCGCTTGCACTCGCTGTTGGTCGAGCGCGTGCAAAATGCCGATAGGGTCAATCCCTTGCAAGGTACGGCTTGACCCAAAGCGCCGCGCTCATTCTGCGTGCCGGGCGTTTCAAGCTCGGCGCGCTGCCATTTTTTCTCGGCGCACTCACCGTTCTGGGATTTGCGCCGTTTTATTTTTATTTCCTGCCGCCGCTGACCATCGCGGCTTTGTTTTATCTCTGGTGGCACGCCGGCTCGCGCCGTGCGGCATTCGCCATGGGTTTTATGTTCGGCCTGGGGCTGTTCGGCGTGGGCGTGTCTTGGGTCTATGTGAGCATGCACGATTTCGGCATGATGCCGATGCCAATAGCTGTCTTGGCGACTTTAGTATTCTGCGCTTTTTTGGCGCTGTTCCCGGCCTTGGCCGGATGGGTGCAGGCGTGGCTGAAAGGCGCGCCGGCGCTACGTTTATTGGCCGCGATGCCCGCCAGCTTCATGCTCTTCGAATGGATACGCGGCTGGATATTCACCGGTTTTCCGTGGCTGGCCTTGGGCTATTCGCAAGTGCCTGCCGGCCCGCTGGCGGGTTACGCGCCGGTGTTCGGCGTATACGGCGTGTCGCTGCTGCTGGCCTTGAGCGCGGGCCTGATAGCGCTCGCCTATGGCGCATGGCGCAATAGGCGCAAGCATGCTTGGCTTGCCTTGAGTGGCTTGCTCGTATTATGGGGCGCGGGCGCGGGCCTGCAATTCGTCGCCTGGACGCACCCGGTAGGCGCGCCGGTGACGGTGAGCCTGCTGCAAGGCAATATCCCGCAGGATATGAAATGGCGCGAGGATCGCTTACTGTCCACCCTCGTTACCTATCGCAAGCTGGTGCTGGAGAGCCGCAGCCAACTGATCGTTTTGCCGGAGACGGCGATCCCCTTATTTTACGATCAAGTATCGGTATCGTATTTGGCGGAGCTAGCCCAGCATGCGCGCGATAACGGCGGCGATCTGATTGCCGGGGTACCCGAGCGCGATTTCGAACAGCATACCTACTACAACAGCGTAATCAGCTTGGGCGCATCGCCCACGCAGGTTTATCGCAAGCAGCACCTCGTGCCTTTCGGCGAATTTATTCCGCTGAAGCCGGTGTTCGGCTGGTTTATGGACTTGATGCAAATCCCGCTCTCGGATTTTTCGCGCGGCGCGGCGGATCAGAAGCCGCTCACCGTCGCCGGCCAGAAAGTGGCGATGGCGATTTGCTACGAAGATGCCTTCGGCGAGGAACTCATCCGCCAATTACCGCAAGCGACGCTGCTCGCCAATGTGAGCAACGACGCCTGGTTCGGCGATTCCATCGCGCTGCGCCAGCATCTGCAAATCTCGCAAATGCGCGCCCTGGAAACGGGCCGCTATATGCTGCGCGCCACCAATACCGGCATGACGGCCATCGTGGATGACAAGGGCCGCGTTATCGCCCAAGCGCCGGTATTTCACGAAGCGGCATTGCAGGGCACGGCGCAGGGCATGGCGGGCGAGACGCCCTATGTGCGTTTCGGCAACGGCGCCTTCCTGATGTTGCTGGGGGGATTGTGGGGGGTAGCGCTGATACGTCAGCGCATATAGGCGTATCCCTTATGTTGCAAGTCGACGATTTCGGCATCGGCCATCGGCACCAGGGTGATGAAGCCTTGGATATCTTCCGGCGCGAAGCCATGCGCGCGCGCCGCGAGGCGGCACATGCGGAATTCGATAATCCCGCCCACCGATAGGCTTTGGGCGCGCGTGACCAGCGCTTTGTGCCGGGCGAAGTTTTTGATCGCAAAGAAAGGGATTTCGTTGCCATGCAGCACGATGACGATTTTGCTGTCGAAGGGATCGGCGCCGTTTAACTGGCTGAGATAGCTGGCGCGATCGAGCACGCTGGTGACGGCGGCCTCGCTATTGACCGCGACGTCATACACCACCTTCTGCTTGCTATATTCTTTTTCGATGGCATGGGCATGGCCCCAGGGTGCATCTTGAGCGGCGTGCGCGGGCAGGATGAACCAGCCGAGGATGAGGGGAAGCAAATGGATCATACGCATGGGGGCTCCTTAATTAGACCGTGATGTGTGCGAAAGCATGATAGTACACCGCATTACGCAGGGCATTAGTCGCGAAACCGTGGCTTATTTTACAAATGCGGCTTTTTCTCCCCGTTAAAACAGCTTAAAATCCAGCTCTTTGCGCAGTCCGATCACGGACCGGGATCGATCACAAGGCGCCTATGCGAACCTTTCAAGACATTATTCTCACCTTGCAGCAATACTGGTCGCGGCAGGGCTGTGTGTTGCTTCAGCCCTACGATATGGAAATGGGCGCGGGTACCTTCCACCCCGCCACGTTTTTGCGCGCGCTCGGGCCCGAGCCGTGGAAGGCCGCTTATGTGCAGCCGTCGCGCCGCCCCAAGGACGGCCGCTATGGCGAGAACCCCAATCGCCTGCAGCACTATTACCAATTTCAGGTAGCGCTCAAACCCGCGCCCGCCAATATCCAAACCTTATATCTCGATTCGCTGCGCGCGCTCGGCATCGATCCGCAGGTGCACGATATCCGCTTCGTGGAAGACGACTGGGAATCGCCCACCCTCGGCGCCTGGGGGCTGGGTTGGGAAGTATGGCTGAACGGCATGGAAGTGACCCAATTCACTTATTTCCAGGAGGTCGGCAGCCTCGCTTGCAAGCCGGTACTGGGCGAGATCACCTATGGCCTGGAGCGCCTCGCCATGTATCTGCAAGAGGTGGAGAGCTTATTCGATATCACCTGGACGCCGGGCGTAACGTATGGCGATGTGTATCATCAAAACGAAGTCGAGCAATCCCAATACAACTTCGAGCACAGCAATGTGAACTGGCTGCTGGAGCAATTCACGATGTACGAACAAGAAGCCAAGCGCTTGATGGATGCGGGCTTGGCCTTGCCTGGCTACGAGCAGGTAATGAAATGCTCGCACACCTTCAATCTACTCGATGCGCGCGGCGCGATTTCGGTCACCGAGCGCGCGGCCTATATCGGCCGGGTACGCGCGTTGGCGCGGCAGGTGGCGCAGGCGTATTACAGTTCGCGGGAAGCGTTGGGCTTTCCGATGCTTAAGGGCTAAAAATCATTCGCCACAGAGATCACAGAGTCCACAGAGAGTGTTTCGCGAGTTTTTTCTCTGTGCGCTCTGTGATCTCTGTGGCAAAAAAGGTTTAAAGAAAATCATGCAAGATACATTATTGATCGAGTTGCTTACCGAAGAACTGCCGCCGAAGGCGCTGCCGCGCTTGGGGCAAGCCTTCGCGGAAAAAATCATTCTCGATCTACATGCGCGCCAGTTGGTTTCCGCCGAGGCCGGCTTTAGCTGGTTCGCCACGCCGCGCCGTTTGGCAGTGCAGGTGATGGAGGTGCGCGATCAAGCACCAGATCAACCGTTTACCGAAAAGCTCATGCCGGTGGCGGTGGCGCTCGATGCAGAAGGCCAACCCACGCCAGCGCTCTTGAAAAAACTGGAGACAAAAGGCATTCCGGTCGAGCGCCTTGCGCATTTCGAGCGGCGCATGGACGGCAAGACGGAAGCCTTGTTCTATTCCGATGTAAAGCCTGGCGCGCGGCTCGCCTACGTCATAGCGGATATCGTCAAGGCCTCGATCAAGGCATTGCCTATCCCCAAGCTCATGCGCTGGGGTGATACCGAACATCAATTCGTGCGCCCGGTGCATGGGCTGGTGATGCTGCACGGCACCAAAGTATTGCCTGGCGAAGTGCTCGGAATCGAGAGCGGTAAGGTGACCCAAGGCCATCGCTTCATGGGGGCGGGTGCGCTGACAATCGATCACGCCAACCACTATGAGTTTATCCTCGAAGAATACGGCAAAGTGATGCCGTCCTTCGCCAAGCGCCGCGCCGAAATCGAAATGCGTTTGTTGCTAGCGGCGGGCGATGCGCAGCCGGAGGAATACGAAGCCCTGCTCGATGAAGTGACCGCGCTGGTGGAGTGGCCGGCGGTATACGCCGGGCAGTTCGATGCGGCCTTCTTGTCAGTACCGCAGGAATGTTTGATTCTCTCCATGAAGCAGCACCAAAAATATTTTCCGCTGCTGGATCGCCAAGGCAAACTGTTGCCGAAATTCCTGGTGGTGAGCAATCTGAAAACGGCCGACCCGCGGCATATTATTCACGGCAACGAGCGTGTGCTGCGAGCGCGCTTGTCGGACGCCAAATTCTTCTTCGAGCAAGACCAAAAAACCACACTCGAAACGCGCACGCCCAAGCTGGCCAATGTCGTCTATCACAATAAGCTCGGCACGCAATTGGCGCGCGTCATGCGCATTCAGAAGCTTGCCGCCGAGATCGCACAGCAGCTTGACGCCAATGCCGATCACGCGGCGCGCGCGGCCTATTTATGCAAAGCGGATTTGCTCACCGATATGGTGGGCGAGTTTCCCGAGCTGCAAGGCGTGATGGGCCGCTATTACGCGCGCATCGATGGCGAACCGGAGCCGGTAGCCCAGGCGATCGAGGCACATTACCGGCCGCGCTTCGCCGGCGATGCCTTGCCGGCCGATCACGTCGGTGCTGCCGTCGCGCTCGCCGATAAGCTCGATACCTTGGTCGGTATTTACGGCATCGGCCTGGTTCCCAGCGGCGACAAAGACCCCTTCGGCCTGCGCCGCCATGCGCTGGGTGTGTTGCGCATGCTGATTGAAATGTCCTTGCCGTTGGATCTGATGCAGCTATTGCAACTCGCGCGGGCACAATTTGGCGCGGAGCAACTGACGGACAGTGTGGCATTGGATGTGCACGGCTTCGTGCTGGAACGCTTGAAAAGTTATTTGCGCGAACGCGATTTCGAGCCGGACGAAATCGAAGCCGTGGTATCGCAAGGCCCGGCACGCATCGATCAAGTCATGCCGCGCATGGAGGCGGTGCGCGAATTCAAAGCCTTGCCCGAGGCGGAAGCGCTGGCGGCGGCCAACAAGCGCATTCAGAATATCTTAAAGAAAACCGAGGCCGCCGGCCAAGCGCCCGACCTGGCCTTGTTCGTGGAAGAGGCCGAGCGTGCCTTGTTCGATGCCGTGACGCAACTCGCGCCCGTCGTCCATTCGCTGGTGGCGAACCAAGATTATACCGATGCGCTGCGCGCCCTGGCGGGCGTGCGCGCGCAAGTGGATCGTTTTTTCGATGAGGTGATGGTCATGGCCGATGAGCCGCTTATCCGGAACAATCGCCTGGCTTTGCTGAAGGCGCTGGGCGATTTGCTGAATCTCGTGGCGGATATCAGCAAGCTGGCGTGACTCTGGCGCGAAAGGAAAAACAATGCCGATTGCCTATTGGTGTGTACTGGCCGCAGCGTTCTTGCCCTATGTGTGGGTGGTCGTGGCCAAGGCCGGCCCCGCTTACGACAACCGCGCGCCGCGCGCTCAGTTGGCGCAAGCCACCGGCTATCGCCAGCGCGCGAACTGGGCGCAGCTGAACGCCTTTGAGGCGTTCGCGCCCTTCGCCGCCGGGGTGATCATCGCCCAAGTATCGGGCGCGCCACCGGCCTGGGTGAATGTGCTGGCGCTGGCGTTTATCGGTTTCCGCATCTTGCACGGAATCTGCTATGTTTTGGATTGGGCCACGCCGCGCTCGCTGGCATGGGCCGGCGGATTTGCCTGCGTCGTCGGCTTGTTTCTCGCCGCGGCACGGGTGATCGGATAGCGTTTTCTCTAGGAAAATAAGGGTTTTCGCTTTAGCATAATCCATTATGAAGCTCATCATTCTCGACCGCGACGGCGTGATCAATTACGACAGCGAGCATTTCATCAAGACCCCGGACGAATGGAAGCCCATTCCCGGCAGCCTGGAGGCGATCGCGCGTTTCAATCAAGCCGGCTACCGGGTGGTGATCGCCACCAATCAATCCGGCATCGGCCGCGGCTTGTTCGATATGGCGACGCTGAATGCGATTCACGACAAGCTGTATCGCGCGCTGGCGCAAGTGGGCGGGCGCATCGATGCGTTGTTCTACTGCCCGCATGCCGCGGATTTGAATTGCCAATGCCGTAAGCCGCGTCCCGGCATGCTGGAAGAGATCGGCCGGCGCTTCAATACCTCGCTGCAAGGCGTACCGGCCATCGGCGATGCGCTGCGCGACCTGGAGGCGGCGGCGGCAGTCGGGGCGCAACCGATGCTGGTGCTGACCGGCAAAGGGGTGCGCACGCAAGAAGCCAACGGCTTGCCCCAAGGGACGCAAGTGTTCAAAGACCTTGACGCAGCGGCGAAGCAGGTACTCCAATCCTCATGATTTTTTTGCGCTCGTGTTTATTTTTATTGTCGCTGATTCTTCTTACGCCGCCGTATTCCCTTATTTCATTGCTGACTTTTCCGTTTCCGCCCTTGGCGCGCTATCGCGTGATCTCGAACTGGAGCCGCATCGTGCTGTGGCTGTTGCGTGTGTTGTGCGGCTTGCGCTACGAAGTGCGAGGGCGCGAGCATATTCCGGCTACACCGGCTATCGTTCTCTCCAAGCACCAATCGGCGTGGGAGACGATAGGATTCCAGAGCATTTTTCCGCCGCAAACGTGGGTGATGAAGCGTTCGTTGTTGTACGTGCCGTTTCTGGGTTGGGGGCTGGCGATGCTGCGGCCCGTCGCCATCGACCGCAGTGCCGGACGCGAGGCCTTGAAGCAAGTGACCGAGCAAGGCCGCGATCGTTTACAGCATGGCTTGTGGATCGTGATCTTCCCCGAAGGCACGCGCGTCGCGCCGGGCGAGACCAAGCGCTACGGCATCGGCGGCGCATGGCTGGCGACCCACACCAATACCCCGGTTTTGCCGGTGGCGCACAACGCCGGCGAGTATTGGGGCCGCAATTCGTTTTTGAAATACCCCGGCACCATCACCGTGAGTATCGGCGCGCCGATCGACGCCACGGGCATGAAGCCGAGCGAACTGAATGAAAAAGTGCAAGCCTGGATCGAAACGGAAATGGTACGGCTTCCACATAGAGGCGAGGCATGCCTCGCCCGCGACCCGGTCTTACCCGATTAATCCATGGCTTATCCGCTAAAAGAAACCCGCGTCATTCAACTCGACGGCCGCGTGCTGAATTACACCTTGCTGCGCCGCAAGCGCCGTACCATCGGTTTCAAAGTCGACTTGGACGGATTAACCGTCAGCGCGCCACCGCGTGAGCCCTACACCTACCTCGATCAGCTCATCAGCGAACGCGCCCAGTGGATCGCCGCCAAGCTCAAAGAGATGGAGGCGCGCCGCCTGCCCGAACGCAAATGGAAAAATGGCGAGCGCTTGCCGCTGTTGGGCGCGGAGGTGGAGCTATATCTTTACCGCACCTATACCCGCTCCGAGCCGATACACCACGCGGGAAGAATACTGGTCGGCGTGCCCGATACGCACGATGCGCAGATCGTGCAAGCACGCGTGGCGCACTGGTACAAGCGCCGCGCCGAGCAACATTTCCAGACGCGGATCGCGCTGTTTGCGCCGCGGCTGGGCGTGGCGCCGCCGCAACTGAAATTATCCAATGCCAAAACCACCTGGGGCATGTGCCTGCCTTCGGGCGTGATTCGCCTCTCGTGGCGCCTGATTAAAGCGCCGCAGCCGCAGATCGATTATGTGGTGGCGCACGAACTCGCGCATCTCAAGCACATGAATCATTCGCGCGCGTTTTGGAATACCGTGGCGCGGATTTACCCGGACTATCAGCGCGAGCGCGAGGCCTTGGAGCGCGACGGGGCGCGCTATCATACGTTTTGAGCTGACATGATTGTATAGAGCGACTCTGGCTGCGCCGGTAATCGAGTTGACCCCAAAAAATGCGTGTGCCATAGTCTCTGGCAAGCTCGTTGTGAGCGATTCACCGGGGGAAAAACTAGAAACATGCACGTTCAACTACTTCCCATCGGGAATTTTGCCGCCGTATCACCACGTGGCAGTCATTCAATTTCCATAGCACCGTGGCGCGAATCCAGCGGCTCAATATTTTTTCTGCCATGCGGTCGCACGATAGAGAAATCCTCGCGAGTAACCACGCAGACCTGTTAATTCAAACATTATGTGGCTAGGGCATTGTTATGAATAGTTATGAATATCGTGTCTCGCTTCGAATCACGCATCCGACAATTTCCCCGGAGCTAATTACTCAGACACTAAATATTGAGCCTTTTCGCAAATGGACAGTTGGTGAACCTCGGTCCAATCCAAAAGGCCAGTCGCTGCCCGGTATCAACAAAGAAAGTTTTTGGGGTGCTAATTTGCATAAACCAAAAAACCTCAACTCTGAAAATATCGTGTTAGAAGAATTTTTGGTTGCCACCAACAAGCGTCTCAGTTCGCACGCGGAGTTTTTCGCGCAACTAGTACGGGAAGGTGGTTACGTTGAATATTTTGTCGGCTGGCTTGGTTCATCAAACTTTGGTGCCACTTTCGAGCCATCACTTATGGAGGGTACTGCCAAACTCAATATCGCCATTGGTTTGGACATATACCCAGATGAAAGTAGCAATGAAACTGCCGCATAACCACGCCATCAACTCCGGCAGCAAAAAGTGGACAAAGGAGCGCCACTTTTTGCTGCCGGTTATGGCGAACGTTCGTGCTACCGCCGCGAGCTAAAGACGGCTAAATATACTCAAACCGCCAAGTTGATAGGAGAACAAATCAGATGTTTATCGTGCTGCTTAAATTTTCCGGCAATAAAGGCCAAGCAGGTCAATTCATGGAAGGCCACAAAGAATGGATCAAACGCGGTTTCGACGACGGCGTATTTTTGCTGGCCGGCAGTCTTCAGCCTAATTTGGGCGGTGGGATTGTGGCGCACAATACGTCGCTGGCGGATCTTCAAAGCCGGGTGAATAGCGATCCGTTCGTGGCGGAAAATGTGGTCAGCGCGGAAATTCTTGAAATCACGCCGTCAAAAGCCGATGAACGGCTAATTCCAATTCCATTTAAAACAGCGCATAAAACTTATCCCCTCTCCCCGACCCTCTCCCGCCTTGCGGGAGAGGGAGAATTAAAGTTATTTTTATTGGAAATTGGAATTACAACACCTCTGCCGCGTGATCCGCCAGCCTTGAGCGCTCACCGCGCATCAGCGTCACATGGCCGCTATGCAGCCAGCCTTTGAAACGATCCACCACATAAGTCAACCCCGAGCTGCCCTCGGTTAGATAGGGCGTATCGATTTGGGCGATGTTGCCCAGACACACCACTTTGGTGCCGGGGCCGGCGCGGGTGATGAGGGTTTTCATCTGCTTCGGCGTGAGATTTTGCGCCTCGTCGATGATGAGAAATTTATTGAGGAAGGTACGCCCGCGCATGAAGTTGAGCGATTTGATTTTAATCCGCGAGCGAATCAAATCCTGGGTCGCGGCGCGGCCCCATTCGCCGGCGGAGTCGTCGGTTTTATTGAGCACATCGAGGTTGTCTTCCAAGGCGCCCATCCACGGCGTCATTTTTTCCTCTTCGGTGCCCGGTAAAAAACCGATGTCCTCGCCCACCGGCACGGTGACGCGGGTCATGATGATTTCATTGTAGCGCTTGTCCTCCAGCACTTGCGTCAGGCCCGCGGCGAGGGTGAGCAGGGTTTTGCCGGTGCCGGCCTGGCCCAAAAGCGTGATGAAGTCGATGTCGGGATTCATGAGAATATTCAAGGCGAAATTTTGCTCGCGGTTGCGCGCGGTGATGCCCCATACGCTGTTTTTGGCATGAGAAAAATCGCGAATCGTCTCCAATACCGCGCCGTTGCCGATTTGTTCGCGCACCTGGGCGTAGAGCGGTTGCGGGCTTTCTTGGTAGACGAATTCGTTGATCAGCAGTTCGCGGCACAAAGGCCCTTTGATGCGATAAAAAGTATGGGTGTTTTCCTGCCACGATTCCATGCCTTTGGCGTGTTTGTCCCAAAAGTCTTCCGGCAGCAAGCGCGTGCCGCTATACAGCAGATCGGTGTCTTCCAGCACCTTGTCGTTGAAATAGTCTTCCGCGGAGAAACCCAAGGCGCGCGCCTTGATGCGCATATTGATGTCTTTCGACACCAGGATGACTTGGCGCTTGGGAAATTCGCGCTGCAGATGCAGCATGACGCCGAGAATTTGATTATCGCCCTTATAGCTCGGCAAAGCCGCCGGCAACTCGCTGTTAATGGCGTAAGTCTGGATGAATAAATGCCCGGTCGCGGCAGCGCCGCTGTGCGGAGCGAGCGCGATGCCTTGCTCCATATTCGCTTGCGGATCGCTCACGATTTGGTCCAGGAAGCGGCTGGTTTGGCGCGCGTTGCGCGCGACTTCGGTCATGCCTTTCTTGTTATTGTCCAACTCTTCCAGCGTCATCATCGGCAGATAGACATCGTGCTCCTCGAAGCGGAGCAGGCTGGAAGGATCGTGCATCAAGACATTGGTGTCGAGCACGAATAATTTAGTGAGCGCGGCTTGCTTCTTGATCGTGGTGCGCTTCTGAGCCATGAGTGGGGCGTCTCCGGGAATTTAAAGGGTTTTGACGAAATCCAGCACGGCTTGAACGTGATCGGGCACTTTCACGCCGCGCCATTCTTTTACCAGTACGCCGTTTTTGCCGATCACGAAGGTGCTGCGCTCAATGCCGCGCACTTGTTTGCCGTACATGTTTTTTAGCTTGATGACATCGAATAATCGGCACGCCGTTTCTTCGGTATCGCTCAGCAGATCGAAGGGTAAAGGAAGTTTTGCCTTAAAGCCTTCGTGCGATTTGATGCTGTCGCGCGAGATACCGACGATGTCGCAATCAAGTTGCCGGAATTCGGCGTAGCGGTCGCGAAATTGCATCCCTTCGGTGGTGCAGCCGGGGGTATTATCCTTGGGGTAGAAATAAATAACGAGGCGCTGGTGCTGGTATTGACTGAGCTTGAAAGTCTTGCCGCCGGTGGAAGGCAGCGCGAAATCAGCAAGGGGTTGATTGAGCATCTTGCCGGTACGGCCTTTGTAATGGAAGCATGGCTACATTGTTGTCAAAATCGCCGCGCTTGGCAAGCGCGTTTATGTGACATTTTTTATGCGAGAAATTTTGGCCCTTGACAAGCCAGCCTGCCGCTACGGCCGGGCACACTGCCTAAGACCACTTCGTGATGCGGGAGTTGTGCCGTGTCCAGCGCCGAAAAATAGTCCGCCAGCGAGGTCAGGCTGTAGCCTTGCGTTTTCCAGCCTTCGAGCAATTGTTCAAACGCCGGCGCGAGTTTCATGCCTTCCAATTCCGCGTGCAAGGTATAGACATGGCCGGTAGGCGGCGGGTTTTCGGTCATTTTCAGCAGATGCGAAGCGACATTGCTTTCCGTCACCGCATTTGCGCCGATGAGTTCGTCCAAGGTTGGCAAAGTCGTCGGCAATTGCGGGCAGGCCATGATTTCGGCATGCCAAATCGGGATGAAGGGCGTACTGCCGCGGGTATCGGAGCAGTAGCGGAAGCCCATGCGCTGTTCGAGACGCAGCGCGTGCTGGTTCATCTGCCAGCCTGCGGCGCCATGCACATGTGCGGGTTCGCCGAATATCTCTGTAAATCGTTCCGCCGCCTTGCGCATTTCTGTTGTCGTCCACTCGGCGTTAGCATTGGCCACATGATCTTGCCAGCGCACATGGTCGTAGCAATGAATGCCTACCTCGAACCCGGCATCGCGCACGCCGCACAGCACCTCGGTGCAGCGCCGGCCGATGTCGGGCCCCGGCAGGAGCGTGCCATATAGCAGGGTTTTAAAACCGTAATGCGAGGTGACGGAGGTGCGCCGGACTTTGCCCAGAAATCCCGGCCGGAAAACGCGCTTGATCGCGCGTCCGGTGTGATCCGGGCCGAGGCTGAAGAGAAAGGTGGCTTGCGCGTTGTGGCGCTGCAGCAATTCCACCAAGCGCGGCACGCCTTCGAGCGTGCCGCGATAAGTGTCGACATCTATTTTGAGGGCAAGCTTCACTGATAATTTCGCTGGGCTAGGGTATGTAGCGCCGGCATCCTTGCCGGCAATTCGGCCCTGGGGTTGCCGGAAAGGATGCCGGCGCTACGCGGTATCGCCTCGCATCCTGTTCGCGGGTAAATCTATTCCACTAATTTCCTGGCTTCGCCCACCTGATTCTTATAGGCGTCGAAGATATGTTTGAGTGCATCCTGCATCGTTACTTGCGGCTTCCAATTCAGGTCGCGCATGGTGTTGGTAATCTTCGGCACGCGGTTCTGCACGTCCTGATAGCCTTTGCCGTAATACGCGCCGGACGTAGTCTCGATCGTTTTCACCTTGACCGCGGTGTCGCGATACTCGGGGTAGCTCATGGCCAAGTCCAGCATCATCTTGGCCAGTTCTTTCACCGAGAAATTATTGGCGGGGTTGCCGATGTTATAGATCTGCCCGCTGGCAACTTGATCTTTGTTGTCGATGATTTTCATCAAGGCGTCGATGCCGTCGTCGATGTAGGTGAAGGCGCGTTTTTGCGTGCCGCCGTCCACCAGCTTGATGTCCTCGCCGCGTACGATGTGGCCGAGGAACTGCGTAATCACGCGCGAGCTGCCTTCCTTGGCGGTAAAAATGCTGTCCAGCCCGGCGCCGATCCAGTTGAAGGGGCGGAACAGGGTGAAATCCAGCGCACCTTGCATGCCATAGGCCCAAATCACGCGATCCATCAGTTGTTTGCTGCACGCGTAAATCCAGCGTGGCTTGTCGATCGGGCCATACACCATATTGGAGGCATAGGGGTCGAATTCCGCGTCGTCGCACATGCCGTAGGTTTCGGACGTGGAGGGAAACAACACGCGCTTACCGTACTTCACGCAGTGGCGCACGATGGGAAGATTGGCCTCGAAATCGAGTTCGAATACCCTCAGGGGTTCCTTGACATAGGTTGCAGGCGTGGCGATGGCGACGAGCGGCAGGACGGTGTCGCATTTCTTGACATGATATTCGATCCATTCCTTGTTGATGGTGATATCGCCTTCGAAAAACTTAAAGCGCGGATTGCCCATGTGCTCGGCGACGCGGTCGCTCTGCATGTCCATCCCATACACTTCCCAATCGGTGGTGGCGAGGATGCGGTTGGAGAGGTGGTGGCCGATGAAACCGTTGACGCCGAGAATGAGGACTTTTTTCATGATCGTTTCTTGGGGAAAACTGCAATTATAAAGGATAGATCACGCGCCGCCGAGCGGTATTGCGGTAGTGCCGAAGGAAGCGGGTATCAGCGCCGCGCCATCGAGCTCGCATTGCAAGACAAGCAATACCCGCCCATCGACGCAGTCGGCATAGCAATGGGCCGCGTCGCAATAGAACATCGGCGTATTCGAGCGCGGCGCCCGCTCCGGCGCCAGCCGGCTTTTCAAGATACGCAGCGGCTTGCCCGCCAGGGTAGTAAACGCGCCGGGATAGGGTGGTGCCACGGCCCGGATCAGATTGTGGATCGCCTGTGCCGGCTGGGTCCAATCGATGCGCCCGTCCTCGGCCTTGCGCCCGCCGAAATAGCTTCCTTGGCGTAAATCGAGCGGTATGCGCGGCGCTGTCCCCGCGATGAGCCCGGGCAAGCTGCGATACAGCACGATTTCCGCGGCGCAAGTCACTTTGGCGAAAACCTCCGCCGCCGTGTCGTCGGCCAGAATCGGCACTGCTTGCTGATCGACCAGATCGCCGGCATCGGGCTTGGCTTCCATATAATGCAGCGATGCGCCGGTTTTAGTCTCGCCATGCAGTACCGCCCAATTCACCGGCACGCGCCCGCGATACTTGGGCAGCAGCGAGCCGTGCATATTGAGCGCGCCGCGCCGCGCGGTGGCGAGCAGGGGCGCTTTCAGCATGTGGCGATAGTAAAACGAGAATAGAAAATCCGGTGCTAGCGTACGCACGCGCGCGACAAAATCAGGGTCATTCGGATCGCTCGGTGCCGCGACGGGAATATCGTGCTCGGCGGCGAGTTGTGCCACGCTGCCGAACCAAATGGTTTCCTGCGGGGAATCTTCGTGGGTCACGACCAGCGGCACGCGCACGCCCCGGGCCAGCAATACCGACAAGCAGCGCACGCCGACGTTATGGTAGGCGAATACCACCGCCGTGGTCATTCTTGCGTTTGCTCCAATACTGCCTGCACCAAGTAGCGCGGTCGCCGCCGCACTTGCTCGTAGATGCGCCCGACGTATTCGCCCAAGAGCCCGATGCCGAACAGCGCGATGCCGATCAGAAAAAACAGGATGGCGAAGAGCGTGAATAAGCCATGCGCTTCCGGGCCCACGATCAAGCGCCGAATCATCAGGAACACGAAGAACAGCGCCGACAGCACCGAGATCGCCATGCCGAACAGCGAGAACATTTGCAGCGGCATGCTGGAGAAGGCGGTCATCAAATCGAAATTGAGGCGAATGAGCTTATACAGCGAGTACTTCGATTCGCCGGCGGCGCGCTCTTCGTGGCCGACTTCGATCTCCACCGGATTGCGGGCGAAAGTGTAGCCGAGCGCGGGGATGAAAGTATTGACCTCGCGCGAACGATTGATCGCATCGATAATCGCGCGATCGTAAGCGCGCATCATGCAGCCCTGGTCGGTCATTTTCACGCGGGTGATGCGCTCACGCAGCCAGTTCATGGCGCGCGAGGCCTTGCGCCGCCACCAGCTGTCTTGGCGCAGGCGGCGGATGGAGCCGATATAGTCGTATCCTTCGTCCAGCTTTTCAAGGAGCTTGCCGATCTCCTCGGGAGGATTCTGCAGATCGGCATCCAGGGTGACGACATGGTTTCCGTTTGCGTGCTCGAAGCCCGCCATGATCGCCATGTGCTGGCCGAAGTTGCCATTGAGCAGAATCACGCGCGTGACATCCGGCCGCTGTTGGAACTGTTCGCGCAACAGCGCGGCGGAGCGATCGCGGCTGCCGTCGTTGATGAAAATCACTTCGTAGTCGCGGTTAAGTCGATCGAGCGCCGGATAGAGGCGCGCGAACAAGGCGGGCAGGCCTTCTTCCTCGTTGTAGACGGGGATGATGACGGAGACTTGCGGTGCGCTCATGGTCGGGCCTCTTGGATAACCGCGCTCACGGCCGCGCACACGCGCGCCACGTCTTGCGCGGTCATGGCGGGAAACAGCGGCAAGGTAAGGATGGAACGTCCCACGGCTTCCGCATGCGGGAAATCGCCCGCGCGGTAGCCGAGCTGGCGATAGACAGTGAATAAATGCATCGCCGGGTAATGCACGCCGACGCCGATTTCGCGCCCCTTCATGCGTGCGATGAATTCGCCGCGCGAAATCGTCATGCGTTCCAAGGGCAACAAGATTTGGAACATATGCCAATTGCTCTGTGTGAAATCGGCCACCGGCAAGGCGCAGCCCAGCGATGTATCGAAATGATCGAAATAAGCACGCGCGAGTTCGCGCCGCCGGGCGGTAAATGCCGCCAGATGCGGCAATTGCCCCAGGCCGATGGCA
>DAIAMA010000089.1 GCA_027438535.1 bacterium | reverse complement strand
AAAATTAGGATTTTGGTGGGGGATTTTAACGCTACGCCGGGAGCGCCAAGCCCTTAGGCAGCGGAAACACCACTGTTTCCGCGACACCTTGAGCTTCTTGCACCACGCTCGCGCCGAACGCGCGCAATTGACTCACCACTTCTTGCACCAGCACTTCCGGCGCGGACGCGCCGGCGCTTAAGCCGACGCGCGCTTTTCCCCTTACCCATTCGGGTTTGAGATCGGCCGCCGTATCCACGCGATAAGCCGGCACGCCCAGATGCTCGGCCACTTCTTGCAGACGGTTGGAATTCGAGCTATTGGGCGAGCCCACCACGATCACCACATCGCACTGCCGCGCCAAGGCTTTTACCGCATCTTGCCGGTTTTGCGTGGCATAGCAGATGTCGTCTTTCTTCGGCCCTTGGATCGCGGGAAAACGCTGCTTGAGGGCATCGATAATCTTCGCCGCATCGTCCACCGATAGCGTGGTTTGGGTTACGAAGGCGAGATCGGCCGGGTTTTTCACCGTGAGCGCGGCCACGTCCGCGGGCGTTTCCACCAAATACATGCCGCCCGCGGCTTGGCCCATGGTGCCCTCGACCTCGGGGTGGCCTTTGTGGCCGATCATGATGATTTCCTTGCCGCTGGCGCGCATCTTCGCCACTTCGACATGCACTTTAGTCACCAGCGGGCAGGTGGCGTCGAACACTTTCAAGCCGCGCGATTCGGCCTCTTGGCGTACCGCTTGCGATACGCCGTGTGCGCTGAAAATCACGGTGGCGCCGCCGGGCACTTCATCGAGTTGATCCACGAACACTGCCCCCTTGCGGCGTAAATCCTCCACCACAAACTTATTGTGTACGACTTCGTGCCGCACATAAATCGGCGCGCCGTACAAGGTGAGCGCTCGCTCTACGATGTCGATCGCGCGATCGACGCCGGCACAAAAGCCGCGCGGGTTGGCCAAGAACACTTGCATAAATCCGCCAAATAGTTTATCAATATAGCCAATTACACATAATAACAAGGTTTTACGCAGCACAGAAGGAGGAGTTCCAAATGGCCAACGGTATCGTCAAATGGTTCAACAATAGCAAGGGGTACGGGTTTATCGCACCGGAAGAAGGCGAAGACCTATTTGTTCACTACTCGTCCATTCACATGGACGGCTACCGCACTTTAAAAGGCGGGCAGCGCGTGGCGTTCGAAGTCGCGAAAGGGGAAAAAGGCGCGCACGCCATCAATGTGAGTCCGGTGGGCGAAGCGCCGCCGCCCCCGGCATAATTTCCAACACTTCCACTTCGAAGATCACCGGGCAATCGCTCAAGGGGTGGTTAAAATCCACCACGGCATCGCTTGGGCCGATTTCTTGAATCACGCCCGGCAGGGTTGTGCCATTGGGTAACTGAAATTCGACCATGACCTTCGGCGCGAGCGCCATTTCGGGCGGAAATTCCGCGCGCGGAATACGCTGCACCAAGCCCGCGTCGAAACAGCCAAACGCCTGCGCCGGCTCCAGCATGAAAACATGGCGCTCATGCAGCGGCAGACCGATGAGGCAATTTTCTAAATTCGGCGCCAGCTCGCCCTGGCCCAAAATCAGCGTAACGGGCTCATCCTCGAATGTGCTCTCGAATACCGCTCCCGCCGGGCTGGACAGCTTGTAGTGCAGACGAATCGTAGCGCCATGCGCGACTTGCGTTTCCACCTCATGCCTCACGCTGCGCGGGGTAGCCGAAGCGCTCTTCCCGCCATGGGTCGGCGTCGTTGTGATAACCGCGCACCTCCCAAAAGCCGGGACGATCTTGCGCATGAAACTCGATCGCCGCGAGCCACTTCGCGCTTTTCCAGCCGTAACGCTTAGGCACGACCAGACGTACCGGACCGCCATGCTCGTCCGACAGCGGTTTGCCCGATACGCCGTGCGCGATCAGCACATCGGCGTCGAGCAGGGCCGCCAAGGGTAAATTCGTGGTGTATTCATCATAGCCGTGGAGCGTAACGAAATGCGCTTCCGGCGCGGGTTGCGCCAGCATCACCAGCTCCCGCGCCAACACGCCTTCCCAGTGCATATCGAGCTGGCTCCAGCGCGTGACGCAATGAAAATCCGACACCGTTTTTACTTGCGGCAAGCGCGACAGGGCGGCCCAATCCAAGGTGACTTCCCGCGGCACCAAGCCGAACAAACGCAAGCGCCACGTATCGCGCGTGATCTTGGGACGAATACCAAGATCGAGCACCGGAAAATTCGTGACTAAATGCTGGCCCGGCGGCGTACGCGCATCCAGAGCGGCCGGAGACGGTGCCGCGCCCTTGCGCGCCAGCTTGATCTTGGCTTGGATAAATTTCGCCCAATCCGTCATGCGGTATTTTTTTGCTTGCGCAAACTGTCCAGAATTAACAGCGCCGCACCCACGGTAATCGCCGAATCGGCCACGTTGAACGCGGGAAAATGCCAGCTTGCATAATAAAAATCCAGGAAGTCGACCACATAGCCGAGGCGCACCCGATCGATCAGATTCCCCAGCGCGCCACCCAGAATCAGGCTCAGCCCGAGGCTAAACCAGCGCTCCGCCGCATGTTTTCTCAGGAAATGCACGATCAATATCGAAGCGGCCACGGCGATGCCGATGAAAAAGAAGCGCTGCCACCCCGCCGCACCGGCCAAGAAGCTGAACGCGGCACCGCTGTTATGCGCGAGCACCAGATTGAAAAACGGCCATACCGGCAAGCTTTCCCCATAATAGAAAGCGCCGGCGATCCACGCCTTGCTCAACTGATCGAGCACGATCACCGCAAGACTGAGCAATAACCAACGCGCGAGATTAGGCATGTTCGCGCGGCTCCCCGTGCCATACAAATTCGATATGCAGCGCCCGCACAACCCCGGATGCGCAGAGTCGGTGCCCGCATCCGCGCGATAATGCCAGCAGCGTTCGCACTTCCGCTCCACGCTCGGCGTGACGACGATTTTTTCCTGCGCGGGATCGTTCACTTCTACCACCCGCGCTTGCGATGTGATCAAGGCAAAACGCAAATCGTCCTTGAGCGAAGCCAATACGGCATACTTGGCGCCGCTGGCGTGAATCACCACTTCCGCTTGCAGCGATGAGCCGATGTCTCCCGCCACGCGCAGCGTTTCCAATTCTTTTTGCACCGTGACGCGCAACTCGCGGATCGCGCCCCAGCGCGCGCGCAGCGCCGCCGCATCTTTCGGCATATCGTAGCGATGCCAGGTATGCACGAACACGCTGTCGTCGGCATTGCCGGTTAAGGCAGCCCACACTTCCTCGCCGGTGAACGACAGTACCGGCGCAAGCAGACGAGTCAGCGCATGCGCGATGTGGTACAGCGCATTTTGCGCCGCGCGGCGCGCCTTGGAATCAAGGCCTGCGGTATAAAGCCTGTCCTTCAAAATATCCAGATAGAAGCCACCCAAGTCTTCCGAGCAAAACGCGGTGAGTTTTTGCACCACGTGATGGAATTCGTAAGCGGCGTAATGCTGCTCCAGCGCGTGCTGCAAATCCGACGTCATCACCCAAGCGTAACGGTCGATCTCCAGCCATTCGTCCACCGGCAGGCGATGTTGCCGGGGGTCGAAGTCGGCAATATTCGCGAGCAAAAAACGCAGCGTGTTGCGTACCCGGCGGTAACTTTCCACCACGTGCTTTAAAATTTCGTCCGAGATCGACAACTCGCCGGAATAATCCGTCGCCGCTACCCACAGCCGCAAGATATCCGCGCCCAAGGTATCGATCACTTTTTGCGGCGCGACCACATTGCCCTTGGACTTGCTCATTTTATGACCTTGGCCATCGACCACGAAGCCATGCGTGAGCAGCGCCTCGTAGGGTGCGCGGCCATCGGTGGCGCAACCGGTGAGCAGGCTGGATTGAAACCAACCGCGATGCTGATCCGAGCCTTCGAGGTAAAGATCGGCCGGGTAGCGTAACGCTTCGCGCTGACGCAAGACCGCGGCATGCGTCACGCCGGAGTCGAACCACACATCCAAGGTATGCGTAAGTTTTTTGTATTGGCCGGCCTCGGCGCCCAGCAGTTCGGCGGCATCCAAGCTGAACCATGCCTCGATTCCCGCTTGCTCCACGCGCTGCGCGACTTGTTCGATCAAGGCCGCGGTGCGCGGATGCGGCTCGCCCGTCTCTTTATGCACGAACAAGGCCATCGGCACGCCCCAAAAGCGCTGGCGCGACACGCACCAGTCGGGCCGGTTCTTGATCATCGCCTCCAGGCGCGCGCGGCCCCATGCCGGATAGAACGCGGTGGCTTCCACCGCCGACATCGCCTGCTCGCGCAATGTCTGTCTTCTGTCCTCCGTCTTCTGTCTTCTGATATCCATGCCGATGAACCATTGGCTAGTGGCGCGAAAAATAATCGGTGTCTTGTGCCGCCAGCAATGCGGATAGCTGTGCTTGAGTTTTTCTTCTTTCAGCAAGCGGCCCCGCTCGGCAAGCGTCGCGACCACCGTCTTGTTCGCGCCCCACACCGATTGCCCGCCGACCAGCGGCGTGTTCGCATAAAACTTGCCGTCGTCGCCGACCGGATTATCCACTGCCAACTTGTAGCGCGAGCCCACCACATAATCGTCGAGACCATGGCCGGGCGCGGTGTGCACCAGCCCGATACCCGCATCGATCGTGACGTGGTCGCCGCAGATGATGGGTACCGCGCGTTCGTAGAAGGGGTGATGCAGCATGAGTCCTTCCAGCTCGCGGCCCTTCACGCTCTTCAGCACATTCCAAGTGTCGAAGCCGTAGCGCCGCATGCACGACTCGACCAGATCGCGCGCCAGTATCAGTACGCCTTGCGGCGTTTGCACCCAGTCGTAAAAAAAATCCGGGTGCACGCATACCGCTTGATTGGCGGGCAAAGTCCACGGTGTCGTGGTCCAGATCACGGCAAAGGCCGGCTGGTTCGCGGCTAAGCCCAGCTTCGCGCCGTCTTCTTGCAGCGCGAACATCACGTCAATCGCGGGCGAGGTTTTGTCTTCATATTCCACTTCGGCCTCGGCCAGCGCCGAGCCGCAATCGATGCACCAATGCACGGGCTTCGCGCCTTGGTACAGATAGCCGTTTTCCAGAATGCGGCCAAGGGTGCGAATGATGTCGGCCTCGACCTTGAAATCCATGGTGAGATAGGGATGCTCCCAATCGCCCAATACGCCGAGGCGAATGAAGTCTTGCTTCTGGCGCGCGATTTGCGCTTGGGCATAGTCGCGGCACAGCGCGCGGAATTGCGCCGGCTCGATTTGTTTGCCGTGCGTTTTCTCGACTTGATGTTCGATCGGCAAACCGTGGCAATCCCAGCCCGGCACATAGGGCGCATCGAACCCGGCCAAGGTTTTGCTCTTGACGATAATATCTTTAAGTACTTTGTTGACCGCGTGGCCGATGTGAATATCGCCGTTCGCATACGGCGGGCCGTCGTGCAAAATGAATTTTGGCCGTCCCTTGGCCGCCTCGCGAATGCGCTGATAAACGCGCTTGTCTTGCCAGGCTTTGAGCATGGCCGGTTCGCGCTTGGCGAGATCGCCGCGCATCGGGAAAGGGGTATCGGAAAGATTGAGAGTATTTTTGTAATCAGCCATGAGTCATATCGTTGCGTCGGGCGGCAAAAAAATCTTCGGTATCGGTCACATCGCGCGCGATCTGCGCGATCAAGGCCGGCAAGCCGGGGAATTTCTCTTCATCGCGCAGCTTATGCAGGAAATCCACCCGGACATGGGCGCCGTAGATGCGATCGTGAAAATTGAAGAGGTGCACTTCCAGTGTCGGCGCGCCGTTTTGTTTGACCGTAGGTCGCACACCTAGGCTCGCGACCCCCTGCATCGGCAATCCGTCGAGCCCGCACAATTCTACCGCAAAGATGCCGGACAACGGCGGCTTGTTGTGTTTCATCTGGATATTCGCGGTGGGATAACCCAGCTCATGTCCGAGTTTATCGCCATGCACCACGCGCCCGCTGATACTGTACGGACGCCCCAGGTATTCGCGCGCCATGCGGATCTGCCCGGCCGCCAGTGCCGCACGGATC
>DAIAMA010000088.1 GCA_027438535.1 bacterium | reverse complement strand
CCCGCCGGTCTGATGGCGGCCGAAGTACTGAGCCAAGGCGGTGCATGGGTTGATGTTTACGACGCGATGCCGTCCGCCGGACGCAAGTTTCTGATGGCAGGCAAAGGTGGCATGAATATCACGCATGCCGAGCCCGCCGTGCAATTCCGCTCTCATTATGGCGCGCGCCAGGAACAGATGCAGCCGCTGCTCGATGCATTCGGCCCCGGCGACCTGCGCCAATGGATACACGCCCTGGGTATCGATACCTTCGTGGGCAGCTCGGGCCGCGTATTCCCCACCGATATGAAAGCGGCGCCGCTGTTGCGCGCCTGGCTGCATCGATTGCGCGAAGGCGGCGTGCATTTTCATGTGCGTCATCGCTGGCAAGGATGGAGCGATCAGGGTGCGTTGCGTTTTACCACGCCCGCGGGCGAACGCTGTATAGAAGCCGATGCGGTGGTGCTGGCGCTCGGTGGCGGGAGTTGGGCGCGGCTCGGCTCCGACGGCGCATGGGTGCCGCTGTTGACCGGGCGCGGCGTGACGGTCGCCGAGCTGCGCGCAGCGAATTGCGGTTTCGATGCCGGCTGGAGCGCGCATTTCAGCACGCGTTTTGCCGGGCACCCTGTAAAGTCGGTGACACTCTCTTTCATTGATCGCGCTGGCGCCGGCTACCGTAAGCAAGGTGAATTGATGGTGACGTCGAGCGGGGTAGAAGGGAGCTTGATCTACGCTTTTTCCGCTGCGCTGCGCGACGAGATCACGGCAAGCGGCAGCGCGCTGATTCATCTTGATCTATTGCCCGGCAAGACATTGCCGTTTGTTATCGATGAACTGGCGCGGCCCCGAGGCTCGCGCTCGCAGGCCAGCCATCTGCAAAGCCGGCTTGGCATTAAAGGCGTGAAAGCCGGATTACTGCGCGAACGGGTATCCGCACAAGATTATGCCCAGCCTGCCCGCCTGGGCGCCGCTATCAAAGCGCTGCCGCTGCGGCTGATTGCCCCGCGCCCGCTGGATGAAGCCATCAGTACTGCCGGTGGCGTGGCCTTCGAAGCACTCGACTCGCAATTGATGATCCGGTCTTTACCCGGTGTGTTCTGTGCAGGGGAGATGCTGGATTGGGAAGCACCCACCGGCGGCTACCTGCTCACCGCCTGTTTCGCCAGCGGACGCGCGGCGGGCTTGGGCGCATTGTCTTGGTTGAAAGCCGCCCGGCGAGCGCCGGGCGATGCGGTTTAATTTCCGGGAACGATTACCGGCTCGAAGTGAAACACGTTCTTGCTGCTTGGGTCTACGGTCACTTTCACCCAATGCACGTTAGGACTGCCGAACGTCTCGACGCGGGTGAAATTTTTCAACATATCGGCCTGGCTGAACAGCGGCTTGTCGATTTTGAAGAAATGCGTATCGCCATGTACCAGCACCACTTGCCCGTCGAAAGCCTGGGTCTCGGCGGCCAGCGCGTTCAGGAACGCGGTGTATCCGTTATAGTCCGGCAAGGTGCGCTCATTCACCGTTTCCGTCTCCGGCAGATCGAAGCCCGGATCGGCTTGCATGACCACCATCACCCCCGCCGCATGACGCTGCTTCGCGATCTGGAACGATGCCTGCAACCACGCGATATTGTGTGCATTGCGGTCGGCGTATTCGGCGTTGTCCGCATCGCAGTCGGCTTGGGTGCGAACGCTTTTCGCGCTCAGGCAAGCGCCGCCGTTGACTTTGTTATTGTTGCTGCCGGGAATGTTTAGTCCAACGAATACCACGCCCTTGTGGAACCAGCGGGTATTTTCACTATACGGCGTTGTGACGCTACCCTGGTGTTCCAGCATCATCTTGCGCTGTCCGAAGCTTTCTTCCTTGCTAAATAGCGTCCGGCGTATGAAGTCGAGCCGCTCCAGCGCGTTATAGCCGCCATTATTCAAGCGGTGGCAATCCGTCCGTTCGTTGTCGCCGGGCACATAGACCGTCGGTGCCTTGACTCGATTGAAACGCTCGATCGCCTGCGCACCAATCAATTCATCGGTGCAGACGGAACTCCCATCCTTGGTATCGCCATCGAATACGGTGAATGCGAGATGCGCCGAATTCATGCTGTGGATCAACGCGGGTAGCTTCGGATCATCGCCATTCTTGGCATAGGGCAGGTCGCCCCATAGCGCGAATTCGAAACGGCTATCGCGGTAATCGCGCTCATGCTCGCCGCGATCTTCGTCCGCCGCGGCGATGTTTGCTGCAAGCAGAACGCTCGCGCAAATCCCAATATTCAACAATCGTAATATCTCTTTCATCGGCATCATGATGGCTCCCTGTGTCAGTGGTGAAAATACGGATAAGCGATTTGGGACGCGCCGCCCGGAAGATCGGGCACGTTCCACAATGACCATAATTGGATCAAGTGACACGGGAATGACAAGGAAATGACGGGTGCCGCTTTGCCTTAGTAAAAGCATCAAGATGAGCGGCAATCCTCATCCGCCATGCACTAAATTGTAGCGCTGCTCTCCCGGGGAAATTGGCTCGATTTCATCTGGCGGAGGAATAGGGCGAATCAGATAAGTCCTTGGGTTGCACCCATTTACTGCTATGCTTTTAGCACTTACCAAATCAAGACTGGATATTTATGAACGATGAGAAAATAAAGGTGCGCGTCACCGAGAGCGGCCAAACCATGGATGTCGTCGTGCTGAGCAAGCGTGCCGAACGCATAGAGGTTGTCCTAGGCGAGGGCATCCACAGCGTCCGCTGCGAATTGACGCCGACGCGCACCGGTTTGGCCTATGCGGGTAGCGCCATGGGGCGCGAGATTGTGCATGAACGTAGCCGCGCGCAAGTGCAAGCCGACATCGACAGGGTTAACCCGGCTGTGCGCAATGCTAAACGGCGCTGATGGCGATAGCGCCTCTGGAGAGGCCGCTGAGTAAATCATAATTAATAGGCGCCGGCCGCGTTCTGCTTTATTATTCCATGCAGTTGCCTGTGCGATTTATCGCGCCCGCCGATCCATTCACACGATAGCGCTTTTAGGTTCCGATCCCGTATTCGCTTTGGTCCATCCCCCGCATGAACTCTCTTCTACAGCCGCTATCCAAGCAGTCGTCCGTGCCATGAATTACTTGGGCACGCGCGCCGATGCGGCAATATTCCATTCGCGCAAGAGATAGGTAGCGTCATGAAAGGTTCATGGAAAGAAAGCATCTATTTGCAACGGGAAGAACTGGCGCGCAAGCTGCACGAGCCGCTAGCGCAGCTTGCCGCGCGCTGCACGCCGGCATGGGGCGACCGCGCGCGACTGAATGACATTCTCACGGCGGGCTTCACCGGTATCCCTCACGCCTCTTCCCTGTATTGCGTGGGCACCGACGGCGTACAGATCTGCGACAACGTCAGCGCGACGGGGCTTGCATCTGAGCACTTCGGACGCGATCGCTCACAGCGCCCGTATATGAAGGAAGCCGTGCCGGCTTGGGGGTTTCTGCTCTCCGATGCCTACATCAGCCTGGTAGGACACCGGCCATCGCTCACCGCCCTGCAGATCGTGCGCGCGGACTCCCACACCTTGGGCTATCTCGGCGCCGACTTCGACCTGCGCAATCTGCCGGTAACCTCCGAGCTTTACGAAGAACCGGGCTATTGGCGGCAAGTGAAGGGCGATCCGGCGATCCGCGGGAATGTCTTTCAACAGTGCCGCATCGAAAGTCCGATGGACAGCCATATGGTGCAGGCGCTGTCCATTCTGGAGGAGCTGCTGACGCAGCGCGGCGTGTTTCAATGCCAGATTCACTTTTCCAGCAGCCAGGCCACGATCTGGACGGTAAGCGACCCCTTCCGCTATCGCATTCTGGATCACGAGGCCTTGAGCGATCCGGATATTTGCCTGGTGTTCCCGCCTAGGCCCTACCCGAGCGATGCGACGATCCCGCAAGCCGACATCCAGCGCATTTTGCACACGCTGCAATCCCTGCGGCTAAGCGATCCGACCTTCTATTTGCGCACAGCTTCGATCAACATCTTCAACGGCATGATCAGTCTAACCTTCTCTTGCGACGGCTCGCACTACATGCCTTACGAGGAGTTTCTCCTGAAAGACACGTCGTTTTGGTTCTGAGTGCGCACGCATGCGCCTAATGCCGTTCGCGCAATAAATCGCGCTCCCTGTCATGCGATGGAATATTGAATATTCCCGCGCAAGCCCGTGTACTTTAACGAGTACCCTCGCCGAAATGCGGAACCTGCTGCTCGGCTGATATCGCGCTACCGTGCTCATTCCACGGCGGCGCCGACCGGATCGGGGAAAAACACGAAGCGTCGCTCCGCTGCATTAACCTGCCGCGCTTGTTCCGGCACAACGATGGTCATTCCGATCAGCGCCTCGAGGCGATGGAGCTGATCGCAAACCGTCGCCTCCAGCCGCTCCCGCTCTTGTGCGGCGCGGTATGCGATCTCGGTCTCGAACGATGCCGTATTGTTCATCTGCTTTCTCCTGTTAGGCCGCCACGCTCTACGCGTTCCATTGCTTCCACGATACGGTGCTAGGCAAAACACATACCAAGATAGCGGTTTCATTTGCATCAAGCACTTAGCGCCATGCCGCTCATCGCGGCGCGCACGACGATAGCGCGGCGCGTAGCACTGCCGCACCAGATCGATACGGAGCCAATCAAGAAATTGCAAAAGATTAATGGCGATAAAGCGAATTTAGGCCGTTATGCGTATTGACCGCCTTATGCTATCTGCGTAAAGTCGCCCGCACTTAACCGGGAGATAGATATGGAAATACTGCCTAGCCGTCAAATCAGGCCCATGCTCGAAACGTACGGCTCTCCGCTATATGTGTACAACGAAACGATTCTGAAAAATAATATCGCCCGACTGCGACAGGCATTCCCGCACGCGCTGCTTTATCACTTCACGCCCAGCAACCGTTGCCCGGGTATCCTGCGCATCATGCGCCGCCATATGGATGGCATGACGGCCACGACGCCGCTTGGCGCGCGGCGTGCGTTGCGCTATTTCGGGCCACGGCAAGTCATCGTTTCCGGGAGCAATTATTCGCGCGCGGATCTCACCACCTTACTGGCGATACCGGGCTTGCGCATTAACTGCAATTCGATCGAGGAGCTGCGCCAAGTGGCCGAGTTGCAGCCGGGGCGGGGGGTGGGCGTACGCATCGATACGGGCGTCAAAAGCCGCCTCTATGCGCAAGAAGGCGAGATGGACATCGCGCTTTCTCAAGTTCCCGCGCTCGCGGACATCGACGTGAAAATCGAGATGATCCATTGCTACGCGGGCACGGCGCAGAGCAACCACAATTTAGTGGATTCGGCCAAGACGCTATGCGAAACGGTGCTGCAGCATCCGGCGGCCTTCATGCACCTCCAGGCGATCAATATCGCGGGCGGCATCGAATTCGACGACTTGACCGGCGCCTTCCCCGATGTGGCCGACTACGGCAAGCAAGTCAGCCATGAAATCGATGTGCTGCAAGCGCGCCTGGGCCGCCCCCTGCATCTGATCCTCGAACCGGGGCGCATTATCATGGCGAGCACCGCCAGCCTGTATTGCCATATCAACCAGGTCTACGAGAAGAGCGGCTACCCGATGATCGGCATCGACGCCACGCGCTTCCAATTCGGCGATCTTAGTAAATTCGGTAAGCTCGACACAAACGCCGCTTTCGCCATCGGCCTCTATGACCCACACGGCACCCCGATCGCGCATTACCCCGAGCAACGCCCGGGCACCGTGCCGCTCGGCATCCACGGCAACACGCACTATTCCAAGGACCGCATCAAGGGTGTGTTCGTTTATCCGGAAGATATTGCACGCCTGAAAAACGGCTTGTTCGAGATCAAGTATGCGGGCGCTTACGCCTCCAGCATGACCAGCGCCTGGGCCGACCGGGAAATGCCGGCGGAAGTGCTGTATGCGGCGCACGGGAAAATCGCGCTGCTGGAATTACGGCAGCATGTGCGCGATGTGGTGCTTTCACGCATCGAAAACGCGCAACACGGCCTGCACCGATGGGGCATGGCCACCCTGGCGGCGAGTTTGCTGCTTATAGGGTTTTTTGTGCTAGGCAATAA
>DAIAMA010000087.1 GCA_027438535.1 bacterium | reverse complement strand
CGGAAACCGGCAAATCGTGCGACACGCCCAGATAAATCAGGCGCGCTTCTTCGCGCCCGGCGATGATGTCGATCGGGAAACCGAGCGCGGCTTCGGCCGCCTTGAGAAAAGACGCCGCGTTTTTCGCCACGCGGAAAGTATTGGTGCCGACGGCGCGCACCGCGGCCGGCGGCAGACCGCGCAGACGCTCGTTGAAGCGCTTTAAACACGCCAGCGCCCGCTCCTGGGCGGCGGCATCGAGTTGTTTATCCGCGCCCAATCCGGCGGCGGGGCGTTGACGCGCGAGAAGATCGTGGCGGCGTGCAGCAAAAAATTCGTGTGCATCGCGGATGAGAGTAAGCTGGTAGGGCGGCTGGGTAAATTTCCGCTGCCGGTGGAAGTGATCCCGATGGCGCGTTCTTACGTCGCGCGCGAGCTGGTGCGGCTGGGCGGCCAACCCAAGCTGCGCGAGGGGTTTACCACGGATAACGGCAATGTCATCCTGGATGTGCATAACTTGGATATCATGAACCCGGTGGAGCTGGAAACCGCGATCAACCAGATTACCGGCGTGGTGACGAATGGTTTATTCGCGCGCCGCGCGGCGTATGTGTTCTTGATGGGCACGCCGAATGGGACGATGGTATTGCGCGCGCGGTAGCGGGGTGCAATAGAACGGTCATAATCAACGGATACAGTTCACCGGTTTAGGGTTGAACGCTGGAGAGCCAATATGCAAGAACACACTTCAAAACAGTTCGACCAGGAATTAGAGGCGGTACGCGCGCGCGTGCTGCAAATGGGCGGTTTGGTGGAAGAACAGATCATCAACGCGGTGGAAGCGCTGGCCTCGGGCAATGTCGATCTGGCCAATACCGTGATGGCCAATGATCATCGGGTGAATGCCCTGGAAGTCGGGCTAGACGAAGAGTGCAGCATGATCATCGCGCGCCGCCAGCCGACCGCGAGCGATTTGCGCATGCTGTTGACGGTGATTAAAACCATCACCGATCTGGAGCGCATCGGCGACGAGGCGTCCAAGGTCGCGCGCATGGCGAAGCTGATCTATGAAACCGACCGCATCGTGTCGCCGCGCTTCACCGAAATCAAGCACATGACCACCATCGTGCTGGATATGCTGCGCAAGGCGCTGGACGGCTTCGCGCGGCTGGAAGTGAGCAATGCCACCCAAATCGCGCGCCTCGACGAATCGGTGGACGAAGAATACCGCATGGTGCTGCGCCATCTGGTGACTTATATGATGGAAGACCCGCGCACCATTTCCATGTTTATCGAAATCATTTTCGCCGCGAAAGCCATCGAGCGCATCGGCGACCACGCCAAGAATATGTCCGAATACGTGGTATATATGGTCAAAGGCAAGGACGTGCGCCATACCAGCGTGGAAGAAATGGAAAGAGAAGTATCGCAGTAGCCCGAGAGCATGCTGTGCAGGAATATTCCACGATAGCCGCGGTCGACCTGGGCTCGAATAGTTTTCGGCTACAGGTCGCGCGCATTGTCGACGATCAACTCTATCCCCTCGATTCCCTCAAGGAAACGGTACGCCTTGCCGCAGGATTGGGCGCGGATAAACAACTCGATGCCGCCGCCCAGGAGCGGGCGCTGGCGTGTTTAAAGCGCTTCAACGAGCGTCTGCGCGGTCTGCCGCCGGCCGCGGTGCGCGCCGTCGGCACCAATACTTTCCGCGTGGCGAAAAACGCGGCGTCTTTTCTCAAGGCGGCCGAAGCCGCGCTCGGTTTCCCGATCGACATCATCGCCGGGCGCGAAGAAGCGCGCCTGATTTATCTGGGCGTATCGCACGATTTGCCGGTTTCCGCGGCGCGGCGTCTGGTGGTGGATATCGGCGGCGGCTCCACCGAGTGCATCATCGGCCAGGGCTTCGATCCGCGCGAGACGGAAAGCCTGTACATGGGGTGCGTGGGTTTCAGCCAACGTTTTTTCCCCGACGGAAAAATCGGCAAGAGCGCCCTGCAACAAGCCGAGCTCGCGGCGCGCGCCGAAGTGCAAGCGATTGCCGCGCGGTTTGGCGCCGGCAACTGGGATGAGGCGGTGGGCTCCTCCGGCACGGCGCGCGCGCTGGCGGATATCCTAGAGCAAAACCACTGGAGCGCCGGCGGCATCACCGCCACCGGATTGGAAAAGCTGCGCGCATTCTTGATTAAGGCGAGCGACGTGAAAGCGCTGGCTTTGCCGGGCCTGTCCGCAGATCGCGTGCCCGTATTGCCGGGCGGTTTCGCCGTTATGGCCGGACTATTCTCCGAGCTCGATATCGAGCACATGACGGTCGCCGCCAGTGCGTTACGGGAAGGCGTACTACATGATTTATGGGGCCGGTTTCATCATCACGACCAGCGCGACGCTACCGTGGCGCAATTCATGAGCCGCTATCACGTGGATACCCAACAGGCGGCACGCGTGGAGTCTCTGGCGCTGACCTTATTCGATCAAGCCGGCAAGCAAATCGCGCACGACCATGAAGCGGTGCGGCGTTTGCTAAGCTGGGCCGCGCGCTTGCACGAAGTGGGGATTACCATCGCGCACGCGAGTTACCACAAACATTCCGCCTATATCCTCGCCAATGCCGACATGCCCGGTTTTTCCAAAATAGACCAGGCGCGTTTGTCGATGCTGGTGCGCGCGCATCGCGGCAACCTGGCGAAAGCGACGCGCGAGCAGAAATTGGGCAGCGAGGATTGGGAGTTGATCGCGATTCTGCGTTTGGCGGTGCTGCTATGCCGTAACCGGCGCGAGACGGATCACGCCGCGATTCGTTATGAGCGCGAGCAAAGCACCGTGCGACTGAACCTCGCGCCGCAATGGCTCGCCGATAGCCCGCTCACCGAAACCTTGCTGGAAGAAGAGGTGCGGCAATGGAAAGCGGTGGGCGGCGTGCTGGAAGTAGCGTTTCGTTAGGAGCGAGCGCTTTATATGGGGTGCGGCGGTGCCGACAGTAGGAATCGAACCCACGACCTTCTGATTACAAATCAGCTGCTCTACCATCTGAGCTATGCCGGCACGAGGTGCGCATTATAGTGCTTGGGCTGCTGGTTCGAAAGCAACACGAGCGCGGATGGCTATAGGGGAGTGAATTAGTCAAGCTTATTGCCTGATTAAAATTACTGCCTTGCCGGATAAGGGTTTTTTCTGGAAAATCCCCGCCTCTCATCGCGCCGGAGCGAAATTCGGCTGGATTTTAGGGCGGTAAAATATTAAAAGCGCTTAGCCGCTTTTATTTTCGCCGCATAATATTAGAAATTTAAGATGTATTAACGTACTGATCGCATGGAGCAGAGCGTCTATTCTGTATAAGGCTATGAGCGCAGCAATCATTAAAACCGAGAACCACGACCGGCAAGAGGTGAAGTTCACCACTTGCTATATGTGCGCTTGCCGCTGCGGGATCAAGGTTACGCTGGAAGAGGGCAAAGTGCGCTTCATTCAAGGTAACCGCAACCACCCGACCAACCAGGGCGTGTTGTGCGCCAAGGGTTCGGCCGGCATCATGAAGCAGTATTCGCGCGCCAAACTCTCCAAACCCCTGATGCGCAAGCCCGGTACCGCGCGCGGTGCCGGCGAATTCGTCGAGATCGAGTGGTCGCAGGCGCTGGATATTCTGACCGACCGGCTCGATCTGATTCGCTCCACCGATCCTTCCAAGCTCGCCTTCTTTACCGGTCGCGATCAGATGCAAGCGCTCACTGGATTGTGGGCGCAGCAATTCGGCACGCCGAATTGGGCGGCGCACGGCGGCTTCTGCTCGGTGAATATGGCGGTGGCGGGGCTGTATTCGGTGGGCTTTTCGTTCTGGGAATTCGGCGCGCCGGATTGGGACTACGCCAAGTATTTTATTTTGTGGGGTGTGGCCGAAGATCATTCCTCCAATCCGATCAAAATCGGCCTGGAAAAACTCAAGCGCCACGGCGGCAAGTTCGTTTCGGTGAATCCGGTGCGTACCGGCTACTCCGCGATCGCCGACGAATGGGTGCCGATCAAACCCGGCATGGACGGTTTGCTCGCGCTCTCCATCGTGCATGTGCTGCTCTCGCGCGAATTGTTCGACTGGGATTTTTTGGTGCGCTACACCAATGCGCCGTGGCTGGTGGTGAACACTCCAGGCAAGATCGGCGATGGTTTGTTTCTGCGCGACGAGGCGGGTAACCCGCTGGTGTGGGATCTGGAAAAACAAGCTTATGTAAACGGCCTGGGCAAGGACATCGCCCCGGCGGTGTTCGGCGAATTCGTCGCGCCCGATGGGCGGCCGGTGAAAACCTCGATGCAGTTGCTGGCCGAACGGTATTTGGACGAACGTTATGCGCCGGAGAATGTGGCGCAAGAATGCGGCGTGGCCGCCGAGACCATAGAACGCATCGCGCTGGAAATGGCGCATGTCGCGTTCAAAGAAACCGTCGAACTGGATATCGAGTGGACCGATTCCTGGGGCCGCAAGCACGATAAAGTCATCGGCCGTCCGGTCAGTATGTACGCCATGCGCGGCATCGCGGCGCACTCCAATGGCTTTCATTCTTGCCGCGCGATTCACATGATACAAATGTTGTTGGGAGCGCTTGACGGCCCCGGTAATTTCCGCGCGCGCGCGCCCTATCCGAAGCCGGTGCCGCCGCATCAATTGCCCGAAAACAACCTTGATTTGATCTATGCCCCGAACACGCCGCTGGGGCGTCCGCCCTTGGGTTTTCCCACCCGGCCGGAAGATTTGGTGGTTGATGGCGAGGGTAATCCACTGCGCATCGACAAAGCGTATTCCTGGGAGTCGCCTCTGGCCTCGCATGGCCTGATGCACATGGTGATTACCAATGCCACTAACCACGATCCCTATGCCATCGACACGCTGATTTTGTTCATGTCGAACATGGCATGGAATTCGTCGATGAACACCCAAAGCGTGCAGGAGATGCTGGTTCAGGAAGACCCCGAAGAGCCGGGGCAATATAAAATTCCGTTCCTGGTGATGGTGGATGCATTCCATTCGGAGACGGTGAACTTCGCCGATTTGGTGCTGCCCGATAGCACTTATCTCGAGCGCCACGATTGCATTTCGCTGCTCGACCGCCCGATCTCGGAGCCGGATGCGGCGGCGGATGCGATCCGGCATCCGATCGTCGCGCTGGATCGCGATGTGCGCCCTTGGCAAGAGGTGATGGTGGATTTGGCCTCGCGGCTTAAGTTCCCGGCATTCACCAATGCTGACGGCACCCCTAAATTCAAGAACTACCCTGACTTTATCGTGAATTATGAGCGGGCGCCAGGAATTGGTTTCCTGTCGGGCTGGCGTGGCAAAAATGGCGAGAAGTCGTTAAGAGGCGAACCGAATCCGAAACAGTGGGAAAAATATATCGAGAACGAATCGTTCTTCGCCCACCATTGGCCGGAGCACATGAAGTACAACCGCTTCGCCAACAAAGCGTATCTGGATGTGGCGGCGGATGTCGGCTTCATCGGTAAATCCGAGCCCATCATCATGCAACTGTACTCCGAGCCCTTGCAAAAATTTCGCCTCGCCGGACAGGGCCTTTATGATGGACCACAGCCCAAAGATCCGGCGGATCGGGAGCGGCTGGCCAAATATTTCGATCCCCTGCCCATGTGGTACGAACCGCTTGAGCAGCAGCGCGTGGATGATGGGGAATATCCATTCTTTGCGCTTACCCAGCGCCCCATGTTCATGTATCACTCATGGGATTCGCAAAATGTCTGGCTGCGCCAGATTCTGTCGCAGAATTATCTTTATATGAATCGCGCCAAAGCGGCTAGCCTGGGGCTCAAGGACGACGATTGGGTATGGGTCGAATCGCATAACGGCAAGCTGCGCGGCCAGTTGAAAACCATGGAAGGCTGCCAAGAGGACACGGTATGGACCTGGAACGGTATCGGAAAACAAGCGGGTGCTTGGGGTCTGCAGCCGGATGCGCCGGAAGCAACGAAGGGCTTCTTGTTGAACCATCTCATCTCGGAATTGTTGCCCGAGAAGCAAGGCGAACGCCGCATCACCAACTCCGACCCGGTTACCGGCCAGGCGGCGTGGTTCGATCTGCGTGTGAAAATTTCCAAGGCC
>DAIAMA010000086.1 GCA_027438535.1 bacterium | reverse complement strand
CAGGGTGGCGGCGACGGTGTCGGCGTTGGTGTCCATGATCTCGGCCGGCTTGGTGGATTTCGCTTCTTCGCTTTGTTTGCGCAGGGCTTCGATTTGCGCTTTGCGCGCGGCTAAGGGCGTGGCGAGAAAGGCGCGCTGCCATTCCGGGCTGCGCACTTGCGCGCGGAAATTTTGATATGCCACATCGTCGCTGCATAGCGTGTCGCCGTGCATGAGCAAGGTGGCTTGGCCGTAGAGGTCGATCAAGGTGGGGTCGGGCAACAAGGTCGCCGAGGCGGCGTGCAAGAAAGCGTCGCCAATTAAGAAATCCCGGTTGCCATGCATGAGATAAATGCGCGTGCCTTGGGCAAGCTGCGCCAACTGCCGTGCGATGGCGGCGTGGAAGGGATCGGCGAGATCGTCGTCGCCGGCCCAGTATTCGAAAAAATCGCCAAGAATATATAGCGCTTCCGCCTGTGGCGCGATGTCTCGGATGAAGCGCGCGAACAGCGCGTTGATCGCCGGGCGCGTGGGGCAGAGGTGCAGGTCGGAGATGAAGAGGCTGTGGGGCATGCCGGGGTACGAGGATGAATGTCGGGGCGAGGAAGGGGCGCCTCGCCCCCTTCATATGCTTAGACGATTTCTTCCGCGCTCTCGATCACGATATCCTCGACGGGAACATCCTGATGGCCGCCTTTGTTGCCGGTGCGCACTTTTTTAATCTTGTCGATGACCTCTTTCCCTTCGACCACTTTGCCGAACACGCAATAGCCCCAGCCTTGCGGGGTGGACGAGGTGTAGTTGAGAAAATCGTTGTTCGCCGCGTTGATGAAGAACTGCGCGGTGGCGGAATGGGGATCCGTCGTGCGCGCCATGGCGATGGTGTAGGCCTCGTTCTTGAGGCCGTTGTCGGCTTCGTTCTTGACCGGCGCGCGCGTGGGCTTTTGATTCATGCCGGGCTCGAAGCCGCCGCCTTGAATCATGAAGCCGTCGATCACGCGGTGAAAAATCGTGTTGTTGAAGAAGCCGTCGCGCACGTACTGGAGAAAATTCTCGACTGTGAGCGGCGCCTTTTCGGCATCAAGTTCCAGCGAGATGTCGCCGTGGTTTGTTTTTAATTTTATCATTGGATTTCCCTTTCGGTTTTTTGAGTTGAGTGGGTGCCGCGTCTGGCAGGAGCACGACTTTTTCTATGACGACCGGTGTGGCCGGCACATCTGAAGTGAACGGCCCGCCGGGGCCGGTTTTGAGGTCCGCGATTTTTTGTACGACATCCATGCCCTTGACGATTTTACCGAAGACGCACTGGCCATAGTAGCCGGGATCGTCGCGATAGTGGTTGAGATGCTTGTTGCTCTCGAGGTTGAAAAAGAATTGCGTGGTGGCGGAGTTGGGGTCGCGCGCATGTGCCATGGCGATGGTGCCCGGCTCGTTGGTGAGGCCGTTCTTGGCTTCGTTCGGGATCGGGCCATCATCCGGCTTGCGCCAGTCGAGTGCTTGATCGAACGCGCCGCCTTGCACCACGAAATCTTTTATTACGCGATGGAATATCGTGCCCGTGTAATAGCCGCTGTTCACGTAATGCAAGAAGTTTTCCACGGTTATCGGTGCTTTGTCCTTATAAAGCTCGATCACGATATTGCCTTGGCTGGTTTGCATTTCCACTCGGGGATTGTGCGCCAGCGCCGTGCCGGCGGTGAGTATCAGTAAGAGCGTAGCGAAGAACAGTTTCATCATGGTCTCCTAAGGGTCGATGGCGATCTTAGGTTAAAGGGATTTCGTGGGCTGGCGCATTACACTTAATTTAAGCCGCGCCTTCGTAAACGATCTTCCAAGTAGCGCCATCTTGCATCCAATATTGGCGCTTGTGCATTTGATTGTTCAGATTATTGCTGCGGTAATTCTGGTCGAAAGTCACGACAATCAGGTTTTCTTTCCCCGGATAACGGAAGATGCTGACGTTGGACAGGGTGACTTTAACCGCGGTCTTGCTCGCGTTCACCGCGCGCTTTTGCGCGGCCCAGGCGGCGAGGTCTTGCGTGCCATTGGAGAATTGCGGCGAGTAATGGGAAAGGTAGCGCGCGTTATTGAGGCTTTCCCAGTCGCGGCGCCAGGCATCCATATCGTGCAGGAAAGCCGTGCGCTGCTCCTGCCAGGCTTTGCGGTCGATCCATGCGATATCGTTGCTGATGATCACCGGCGTATGGCCGACTTGTATGAATTGTTCGACATTTTTCAGGTCTTCGTTGGTCAGCACCACGCAGCCGCTGCTGGCGCGCGGCGGGCGGCTGTAGGTGTCGCTGGGCACGCCGTGCAGCCAAATGCCATGGCCATTCTTGCCTAGGCGCTTGTCCCATTCGTTCGGATAATTAATGGGAAACGCCCCCACGCCGTAGAAATCGGAGAGTTTGGCCTTGGGCAGATCGTTTACCACGAAATAGACGCCGACCGGCGTGCGCTGATCGCCTTCTTTCAGCTTTTCCGCGCCGTTTTTGCCGCTGGTGATGTAGTAGTCCGCCACGTAGCGCGGCGTGCCGCGGTCGTTTTTGTACAGGTACAGGCGCGATTTGCTGGTATCCACCACGATCGCATAGTGCTGGCTGGGATCGAATTGCAGCAAATACTCCGGGACCATATCGAGCGGCGCCGGATCCAGATAATGTTGCAGGCGCACGCGTGCTTCGTCGCGCAGATCGGCCAAGCGATTGACCGGCCCCCCCGGCGCGTTGCCGATGGTGGCGATGGGGCGCATGCGCGCCGTCAGCAAATCGCCCTTGATGAGATACGCCAAGCGGAAATTCGGGCGCATCGAAATCAAGGTGTTGATGTGCCTTAATGCCGAATCGAGGCGATTGTTTTGGATGTCGAGCAGGCTCTGCACCAGGAGGGCTTCGGGCGTGTTGATCGCGGGGCGGCTACCGGCGGCGGGGCTGGGGCGGCTACCCATCGCGGTGGCGGGCGGTTCGGCGAGCGGCAATAAGGTCAGCCATATGCACAGCACCAGCAGTTTGCCTCGGTGCTGCGAAAAGAAAGCAAGCGTGCGTGCCATGCGGGTGCGATTACCCAGCTTGGTCAAGGTGCTTATGCGCCAATACGCTCTTGCTGAATCAGCCATTTATCTCCAGACTTGATGAGCACCAGGGTCTTGATAGTCGATGAATTGAATCCGCCCGCCTTGTAATGCTGGCGGAACGTGACGCTGGCGTGATGCTCGTCCTTCATGCTGACTTTTATCCCGGATAGGCTCACTACAATTTTCTTCGGTGCGCTGATGCGCTCCTTGCGTGTTTTCTCCCATTCGTCGCGCGGCTCGCCCTTCGGCGTTTTGAAATCCGGCGCGTAGTGGCGCAGGTATTCGCCCACATTTTTGTTCGACCAGGCACGCGCCCAGGCGTTTACCGTGGCGAGAATGGCCGAGGCTGCCGGGTCTTGTTTAGGGTTATCGGCTTTTTCTTCCGCTTTTTCAGGGGTTTTTTCCACGGATTTTTCGATGGCTTTTTCCGCTGGCTTAGCCGCGACGGGCGCTGCTGGCACGCTGGCCGGCGCCGCCGCGACGACCGGCGGGCGGGGTTTGGAGGCTGCCGCGATAGCCGCGCTGGGCTTGACCGAGGGCCGCTGGTAACGGTTGTTGATGGGGAAAATTTCCTTGATCAAAGACAGCTTGGTTTGCGCCGCGGTGTTGGATTTATCCAGTTGCAAGGCGCGGTCGTAAGCTTGGCTGGCCATCTTGGCGTAAATATCGCCCAAATTTTCATGCGCGGTGGCGTAGGAAGGGTGGGTTTGAATCGCCATCTCCAACTCCCGGCGTGCCTTGTCGTATTGCTGTTGCGAGGCATACAGCACCGCCAGGTTATTGTAGGGCTCGGGCAACTCCGGATAATCCTCGGTGAGCGCGGTGAAGATTTTGATGGCTTCGGCGGTCTTATGCTGTTCGGTAAGAATGACCCCTTTCAGAAAGCGTGCTTGCGCATCCTTGGGCTGCGTCGCGAGATAAGCATTCACCCGGTCGAGTGCTTGGCTCTGGTTACCCTGTTTCATCAGGGCTTGAATGTCTTGGAGTTCGTCGGCGCCGGCCGGCCGGCTGGCCGTGGCGAAGCAGAATGCCGTGATGGCGAGGGCGGAGACAATGCGTGAAGAGGTCATTATGATATACTTTCGTCCAGTTAAGCCCTTGTTCTAACCATCGATTTTAACAACAACCACGCCTCGGCGACAATCGTTTTCCCTATTCCATGCCTCTTTTGAAAACGCGCTTCGCTCCCAGCCCGACCGGACTCATTCATTTCGGCAATGTGCGCACCGCGCTCTTTAATGTGCTGCTGGCTAAAAAAACGCGCGGCGTGTTCCTGCTGCGCATCGAAGACACCGACGCCGAACGCAGCCGCGAAGACTATATCGAGGCGCTGCAACAAGACCTGCGCTGGCTGGGACTGGATTGGCAGGAAGGCGAGAGCCAGGGTGGACCCGCCGCGCCCTACCGGCAATCGCAGCGCGGCGCGCTGTATGAAAAATATCTCGCGCAACTGGAGGCGCAGGGCAAAGTGTACCCCTGTTTCTGCACCGCGCTCGAATTGGAAGTGTCGCGCAAAGTGCAGGCGGCTGCCGGCAAGCCGCCGCGCTATTCGGGCAAATGCGCGCATCTGAAGGCGGAGGAAGCCGCCCGGAAAAAAGCCGATGGCCTGCCCTATACGCTGCGTTTTCGCATGCCGAAAAGCGAAGCGCTGACCTTCGACGACATGGTGCGCGGTCCGCAGAAATTTCCCTCGGAGGATATCGGCGATTTCATCATCCGCCGCTCCGATGGCAGTTTCGCCTTCTTTTTCGTGAATGCGGTGGACGATGCCTTGATGGGTGTGACGCATGTGCTGCGCGGCGAGGATCATCTCACCAATACCCCGCGCCAGATCGCGCTATTGCAGGCGATGGAACTGCCGGTGCCGACGTATGGACACATTTCGCTCATCGTCGACGCCCACGGCGCACCGCTCTCCAAGCGCAGCGGCAGCCTGTCGGTGCAGGAGTTGCGCGAGCTGGGGTATTTCCCGATCGCGGTGAACAATTATTTGGCGCGTCTCGGCCATCATTTTGCCGAGACCGAATTGATGGATTTGGATGCGCTGTCTCGCGCTTTCGACAATTCGCACCTGGGGCGCGCTCCGGCACGCTACGACCGCAGCCAACTCGATTATTGGCAAGCGCAAGCAGTGCAAAAAATCGACGAGGCGCAACTCATTGATTGGCTCGCGCCGGCGCTCAAGGGCATGGTGCCGGAGGCGGAATTCACGGCGTTCGCGCGCGCGGTGCGCGCCAACATCCTCTTTCCGCACGATGCGCGGCTCTGGGCCGAAGCGGTGTTCTCGGATGCACTCAGCCTTTCGGACGATGCGCGGCGCGCGCTGGAGGCTGCTTCCAGCGATTTGTTCCGTGCCGCGGTGGACGCCTTGAACCAAGACATGGACTTCAAAGCCTTTGCCGATCGCGTCAAGCAAGCCAGCGGCGCTGCGGGCAAGGGCTTATTTCTGCCGCTGCGCGCCGCGCTCACCGGCCAGACCTTCGGTCCCGAGATGCCGGCCTTGTTTAGGCTCATCGGCTTCGAGCGCGCGCGTCATCGTCTGACGCAGCATGTGCTCTCCAGTGAAATCGATTAGTACGCGATGCTGATTTACAACTCGCTCGCCCGCGACAAGCAAGCCTTCAATCCGATGACGCCGGGCCAGGTGCGCATGTATGTGTGCGGCATGACGGTGTACGACTATTGCCACCTGGGCCATGCGCGGGTGATGGTGGTGTTCGACATGGTTTATCGTTGGCTGAAAAGCAGCGGTTACGGTGTCACCTATGTGCGCAACATCACCGACATCGACGACAAGATCATCAAACGCGCCGCGGAAAACGGCGAGTCCATCCATAGTCTCACGCAAAGATATATCGCTGCGATGCACGAGGATGCGGAAAGGCTGGGTGTGCAGCTGCCTGACCATGAGCCGAAAGCGACGCAATATGTGCCCGAGATGCTAATGATGATAGAGCAGCTGGAAAGAAACGGGCTGGCTTATCAGGCGGCCGACAAGGATGTGAATTTTGCGGTGAGGAAATTTGCAGGCTATGGCAAGCTCTCCGGC
>DAIAMA010000085.1 GCA_027438535.1 bacterium | reverse complement strand
ATGCACTGACCGCCGACACGCTTCGCAAGAGCGACAAAGGCGAAGATGTGTTCCACGCTTCCAGTCCGTCCGACCTGTTCAAACGGTTGGGCATCTGATTGCGTGCGGCGAGCTATACCGGTCAGTTCAAACGCGACGTAAAGCTGGCCGAGAAGCGCGGCAAGGATATGCGCAAGCTGCGCCGCGTTATCGGCCTGCTTTTGGCCGGCCAACCTCTCCCGCGCGAGCTTGGCGACCACCCGCTGAAAGGCGAATGGAAGCCAAGGCGCGACCTGCATATCGAACCCGATTGGGTCTTGATTTACCGCGTGGACGGTAACGCGGTTCGCTTCGAGCGTACCGGCACACACGCCGATCTTTTCGGTCAATGACGGATAGCAAAAAACAAATAAATAGCACGTCTTGCATTTCAATAACGCCGAAAAATTTGATTTGCGGCGAGCCGCCTTCCCAAAAAACGAAGCAGAACAATCTACAGTTGCGCCTCGCTGCGTGCGCCGTGATCAGATGACGGTGAGACTTTTATTCACACGAGAGCGCGCCCATGCCGGACGCACAAAAAAACGGCCAGGGTTGCCCCGGGCCGTTCAATTAGTTCACTTGCGATTTAGTCGGCGTGCTTCGCCTCTTCGTGCTCTCCCCGATCGGATGCATGGCCGAAATCGAACATGCTCATGAGGTCGCCGATAGCGGGGCGGTTCAGCGGCACATAGGGTTGGTCGTCGCTGGCGATAGGATTGGGAAGATTGTCGCGGCTGCGCTGAGAGAGCGGCTTCAAGCCCCAATTTTTCTCGATGAATTTGAGAATGGACGCGTGGTCGTTATAGACGTGATCCACATGGCTTTTCTTGGCGTAGGGAGAGACCACGATGAGCGGAATCCGGGTACCGTCGCCGAAGAAATCGATGGGTTGAATATAGCCGGAATCGTAATAGCCGCCACCCTCGTCGGTGGTGACGATGATCGCCGTCTTGGCCCAGGCCTTTTTATTTTGCTTCACGCGATTAATGATGTCCGCGACGAAGTGCTCGAAGTCCGGCATGGTGGCATTTGCCGGATGGCCGGCCATGCTCTCGAACGGCCGGATGAAGGAGACGGCCGGCAGGGTCGCATCGTGCGTGACATCTTGGTAAAACTGCGTCACGTCTTGCAAGTTGTTTTTGAGCGAGGTGGTCATGACGCCTTTGAAGAAGGTGAAGGGATCGCAGATCGTGCAATATTCATTCGTGGTGCTCACCCCGTCGTTGCGTCCGCCGCTATACCATTTCCAGCTAATGCCCTTGGCCGATAGGGCTTCGGCAATGGTGGGCATGGTTTGGGGCGGCAAGGTGAATTTATCCGCGCCCAGCGGCTTCGGCGTGCCGGTCGGCGTATAGCCCGTCCCATAGTTGTTTACCAGGTAATAGGTGTGCGGCGCGCAATTGCCCCGGTTGAAGGCGTGGCCCGGCAGCGATGCGAGGTAATCCATGATGGGGCCCACGCCGGGCTGCGTGGCGTCGGCGCAGTTCACGTACGAGCCGCCGCGGTAGCCATCCTGCTTGTAGAAATTATTGGTGCCGGGCTGCGGATCGGGATTTTCGATCTGGTTGGCGGGCGGTACATCGGGCGTGCCATTCGCATTATGGAAGGCCACGTCGGCGCTGGCGATCGCGATGAAATTCGCGCCGGTACCGCCCATCACGAATTGATGATAGTTGTCGCTAATGGCGTAATCGTCCGCCATGGCCTTGAAGTCGGGCGCATCCCCCCTGCTCATATTGTAAAAGCCCATTGCCTCTCCACCTTGGAAAGTATTAGCGGGCGTTGGCGCGGGCGCGCCGTTTTGCGGGCCGATGCCGGCGGTTTGATTAACCCAGGCGAATAAATCCATCTTGCCCTTGTTGGCCTGTTGCCACATTTGAAAGAAACGATGCATCGGATCGCCGGTGTGCGCATCGTAAGCCACATAGCGCGTGATTTGGAATGGGCCGTTGGGCAGATTGGCCGGGAAGCGTGCATCGGGAACGCCGGGCGGTTGGCCGGTTGCATAGGTCGTTTGCGGTTGCGGCAACACGGCGTACGGACCAGTCAGCGACGGGTCGATGCTGTAGGTGTTGAGATCGGACGCCTGCTGTTGCGCCGCCAGGGCGAAATTCGGGCCGGGCGTGCCATCCGCGTTGATGATTTTTTTGGACAACAGGTTATCGATGGTTTGCCCGTGACGCGGGCGATAAGCGCCGAATAGATTATCGAAAGTATGATTCTCGCCGATGATCACGATCACGTGCTCGATCGGGGTATGGGGTTTAACCTGTCCTGGGTGCCGATGATCCTGATCGCTATCCATCGCATGCACGCTATTGCCTTGCCCGATCATCGCAATGCTTAGTGCCATTGCCGATAATACGCGGCTACGGTTGATTTTCATCATGCTCTCCTTGAGATTGTTGATACGCAGTGGGCTGCGTTTTGCCGCTTACAAGCGATGCGGCAAAACGGCGCTTCCCGGCAGCGCGAATTGAGGCTGCACATGCGGGATGCACGGGAAACAAAATGCCAGACGTACATGACAAGCGCTTGAAGGATCGATGACAAAAAAACGGCGCGCAAATAATAAGGGAGGTGAAACAATTTAAAGCGAAATACTAAGCCGCTCCCATCCTAGAAAGTGAAGGAAGCATGAGTAGCCGCCTTGGGCGGCTCAAGGTTTTGGCGGTGCCGGTGTGGCCGGTGGCGCATTCGCCGGCGGTGCGGGCGGCGCGGCGCTGGCACCCGGTGGCGGTGCGGCGGGCGTAGGTGCGGGTGCTGGCTGCTGGGGCGTATAGACAAACTTCCAATCCTGGTAGCTGGCTTTGCCGTCGAAGTCTTTATCCGCTTTCTCGAAATTTCCGGTCTTGACCGGCGCCGCTTCGGATAGGCTGTATACGCCCATTATCGTCCCGCCGGGCCCGGGTACCAGCCCCCATTTTTTGCTTAGCGTCATCGGATCGATGTAGCGCTTGCGCAAGTAGCGCGCAAGCTGCGTTTGCCGCTTATCTTCAAGCAAATCGTCCAATTTTTTCGGAAATTGTTTGGCGGTGCCCGGCGTGCGTTCGTAGTAGAGCCCGATAGCGTTCCGGAATGCGTGGCCCGCGTAAAGCAGCTCTTGCTCCTTATCGCGCTGGGCCAAGGTGTGCCATACCGTGGCGGTGGCGGCCAGTACCGCGCCCATGATCGCGATCATGAATAGAATGGCAAGATAGGTGAAGCCGTGCTGACGCATGATGTTTTCTTGCGGGCGAGGCATTTCGCCCCTCGTTACCAACTGCTATACGGCGTGCCGTCGCGGCCGTTGCCGGGCGCGCCGCTGTGCAGATCGTATACCCCGCCTTTATCCGCGTCGTCCGGCGGCACCGCGACCCAGGTGCTGGCGCTGTCGGTAAGCGGATCGACCGGCAGCTTGCGTAGATATTTTTTCGTGACCAAAGCGTCGAGGGTGTCGGGATACTTTCCCGTATCGCCGTAATATTTGTCGATGGCATCGCGCATCGTGGACAGGTCTTGTTTTAGCACCGCCTCTTTGGATTTTTCCACGCTGTTGAAATAGCGCGGCGTGGCAATCGCCACCAGCAAGGCGATCACCGCCATCACTACCAGCAACTCGATCAAGGTAAAACCGGATGTTGTCCGGGCAATGTGTCGACGGTTTACTTGCCTCATGATCACCATTCCCGATACGGTATGCCGTTCAAACCTACACCGTGGCTCAAGCTATAGACATCGTAGACGTCATCGCCTTCTTGCGGATCGTCCGGCGGGCTCTTGTAGGAACGCTTGCCCCAGGTGTCGGCGGCGGCGCTGACGGTATCCCTGGCGAAGGGGTCGCGCGGAATACGGCGCAGGAAATATATTTTAGCGCGCTTGGGGCTTTTGAAATCCTCTACCCCTTCGACCAAGACGTCCAAGGATTTGGGATAGCCGGAATCGTCCAGACCTTTTTGGATATGACCCTCATCCCATGCTTTCTTATAGGCGTCGATGCCGGTGCGGATTTCGCGCAGCGCCACGCGCAAATCTTGTTCTTTGGAACGCTGCACCGTGAGTTCCGTCATCGGCAGCGCGATCGTGGCAAGCAGGCCGACGATCGCCACCGTGACCAGCAGTTCAATCAGCGTGAAACCACGCGCGCGCATCTTAGGGCGTGATCGTCACGGTGGCCGGGGCGGGCAGGGCCGAGCTCAGCGGCGCGTCCGCCGCATCCAGCACCTGCGCATTCTCGATGCGCAGTTGCGTTGGCCCCGGCGCATTTCCTAGCGCACGCAGCACCAGCACGGCCACCGCGCCCGTGCCGCGGGCGCCGCCGGTGTCGCGCTTGACGCTGATATTCAGGCGGCCGTCCGCGAGCAGTTTACTCGTGAACGCGGTCGTTGCGTTGCCTTGCTTCAAGAAAGCGGCTTCGGTGGCGCGCACGACTTCGACTTGCTTCGGGTCGTAGACGAAATCGAAGGCCAAGGACTTCACGTCGCTGTTCGCCGCGGCCTGAACCAGCAGATTGAATTCCTGGCCTTTAGCGATGCTGGGCGGTGCCACCATCGATAGCGCGAGTGGCGCGGCGGCGGGCGCTCCTCCTGGGCTTGGTGCGTTGGCTGGCGTCGCGGGCGCACCAACAGGCGCAACGGCGGGCGCCGGTTGGCTTAGCGTCAGCGGCGGCGCGCCGATGGCGGCATCGGTGCCGGACGAGAACTCGCTCATGCGCGCGTCCAGGCGCGTGATGTTGCGGATGATATGCGGGGTGATCAACAAGACGATTTCGGTCTTGCTGGCATTATCGCTATGGCTGGAAAACAAGTGGCCCAGCAACGGCAAGTCGCCCAGCCCCGGGATCTTGCTCGCGCTGCGCCGGTCTTCGTCATTGATCAGCCCCGCCAGAATGCCGGTTTCTCCGTCCCTCAAGCGCAGCACGGTGGCGGCGTTGCGCGTGCCGATTTGATAGGTCAGCGTGCCGCTCGCGCTGCGGATTTCACGCACGATGTTGGAAACCTCCAGGCCGACTTTGATGCCCACGTCGCTATCCAGATACACTTGCGGCTCCACATCCAGCTTCAAGCCCACGTCCAGATAATTCACGGATTCCGATACGCCGACATTCGCGGTGCTGGTGGTGGTGATCACCGGCACTTTATCGCCGATATGAATTTTCGCTTTCTCGCGGTTCTTCACGCGAATGCGCGGGTTGGCGAGAATTTGCACGTCGCCGTCTTCTTTCTGAAGATGGAGTTGCAGATTGGGCGAGATCGCGACGCTGGAACTCCTCAGATTTTTCAGCGTGTCGACCGTGACGATATTTTGCGTCTGGTTGGAGGTGCTGACGACCACGCCGCCGGTGGTGCTTTGCGTCGTCTGGTTGGCGATATTGAGCGCGGTAAAGGTATTGGGGTATTGAATGCCCAGGTTCAATAGCCGGCTGCGCTTGACTTCCAGCACTTCGACATCCAGCATCACTTCCGGCTCGGCGCGGTCTTGCGTCGCGATCAGTTTCTCGGCCAGCCGTATCGCGTCCGGCGTGTCTTTCATCACCAGCAAATTCAATTTCTCGTCGATGAACACGTCGCGCGTCTTGACCATGGTTTTAATCATATTGAGCGTCTGCTTCACATCGGCGTTGGCGAGATAAAACGCGCGCACCACCTGCTCCTGATAATCCTTGGCCTTGGCCGGGGTGTTGGGGTAAATCAGCACCGTATTCGCGTTCAGCACGCGCTTCTCGAGCTGATTCGTCACCAGCAGCAAATTGATGGCATCCTCGATCGTCGTATTCTTCACGAAGATGGTCGATTTCAAGTCGGGGCGCACATCGTGGTCGAAAATGAAGTTGATTTGCGTGGCGCGCGCGATGACTTCGAAGATCGCGCGCAGACTCGCATCGCGGAATTCCAGCGTGATCGGTTTCTTGAACGCCGCGCCCAATGCGGGTGCGAGCGATTTTTGCAGCGCGGCTTTTTCTTCCACGGTATTGAGGATTTTGCGCGCCGCCTCCTGGTGCGGATCTTCCGCCAGCACGGTGCGCACGATGGCTTCCGCTTCATCCGCCTTGCCCGATTTCAGCAATGTGCCGGCTTGCTCCACCATCGCGTCATGGCGGCGG
>DAIAMA010000084.1 GCA_027438535.1 bacterium | reverse complement strand
CCAGGCGCGATTCGGCTTCTTTACGCTCGGTGATATCGGCGAGATAAATGTGGCATGCGTGCAAATCCGGCAGCATGTGTGCGGTGCAATCGAGCACGCGGTCGCCGGCCGCATATTCCCAATGCTGGCGCCGCCGGTCTTTGCCATGCAATGCCAGCAGACGCTCGCGCAAGTCGTACGGCAGAATGTCATCGATGTGATCGAAGCCTAGCTGATCGATCAGCGCATAGGTCGCGTTATTCGCGAATAATAATTGTCCTTCCTGCGACAGCCGCAGCATGGGGTTCGGGCTGCGCTCGGGGAAGATGGCCAGCATTTTCCGGTCGGCGCTTTCGCGTAGATGGGCGCTGACATAGTAGGCGACGAATAAACTCAGAATCAGCCCGGCGCCGGTGAAGCCCGCCACCATTTGAATCATGATGAGAATTTCGTCGTGCGTCCGCTTGCCGTAATCCAATACTTGCTGGCGGTTGATGCGCACCAGTGATGCGATTTCGGGGCTGATGTGCGTTTCTTGAGTGCTGACCTCGGCCAAAATCAGGCGCGCTTGATCCCAATCGACGGGCATGCCGCGCATGACGTGATCGAGTTGCTGGCCGAGCTGGCCGATGCGATTCACAGCGGCTTCGATGCGTGTTAATTCCGGGGAAGCTTGCTGCATATTGCCCAAGCCGCGCAGTATGGCGTGAATCTCCGCCTGCGCATTGACGAAGCGCGTGGCATAGCCGTGCCGGTTTTGGTCGGCGTAATATTCGTAGAGCAGCGGTTTTTGCGAAAAAATCTGGTGTTGCAAGCGCGCGATGGCATCGAAACGCGGCAGGCTGTGCTCGGTTAACGCCGTGCCTGCGTGCAGTACCGCTTGTCCCCGCCAATAGGTCAGAGCGGAGAGGGTGATGCCCGCTATCAGGGCAAGCAGAAAGACAGCAAGAATCTTACGATTGAATGATGACATATCCAGCCAAGCAAAATAAGTTGAGGGCCGGATCGCCTGCGGGAGCGTACCGCGCTACCGTATCCAGGTACCGAGGATAGCGCCAGTCGCGCGCAACTCGCGCAGGATTTGCCAGCCCCCTTCTATTACGGCGCGCGGATCGGAATGCTTTAATTCTTGCGCGATCTTTTTCAGGAGATTTTCTCCGCTGCGCTTATTCTCCCGCAGCAGATCGACCAGGCGCGCGGAAGCCGGATTCAATTCTATGAAATCGACATGAAAATCCCGGTCGCGAAATACCAGCAGGTAGGTGGGCTGCGCCGGTGGCGTGCGCGATTTATAGCGGGGCCCGATGCGATGCACCGGATAGCGGTATTGCAGCAGCGCCAGTACCGGATTTAACGCCGGGTGGCCGCTGGCCAAGTCACCCGCGGGGTCGATGCGCCGCAGCGGTGGTTCTTGGTCGGAGACCGACAGGGCTAACTCTATCCATTCGTAGTGAACCAGTTCCGGCATGAATGCCGGGTCGCCTGGGCGCGTGCCGCGCTCGGTTTGCACGTATTGCACGAATTCATCCGGAATCTGGCGAAAGAAGGGCGTATGACAGCGATGTTCGGCGAAGAATTCGCGTACTAATTTAGCCCATTTGCGCGCGCCCAATATTTGACGCAGCACCGGGAAACAGGCTAGCAAAAAACTCTCGAGGTTGTTGTACAGCAGTTCGTTGTAAATCCGCATGCGCCGCGCCGGTACGCCCGCGGGCCGCGCGTGCGCTTTCGGATCGCGGATATGGCGCGCGAGCGCGAGCTGGAAAGCTTGGAATTCAGGCGCGGTGGATGCGTCGCGCATGACGATGCCGCGTTTGGATATGCGCGATTTGTTCGACTTCGCGCATCAACTCGCCAAGCGGCGGAATGTTGAAATCGCGCTCCAGCAGCGTGGGGTGCACACCGTGCAAGGCATAGGCTTGATCGAGCAGCGCCCACACGGGATCGATCACATCCGCGCCATGGGTATCGACGAGCAAATCTGCGGCTTCGGTGTAATGGCCCGCCATGTGCATATAGACGATGCGCTCGGTGGGCATGCCACGCAGAAATTCGACCGGATCGTAGCGGTGATTGACGCTGTTCACGTAGACATTGTTCACGTCCAAGTGCAGCAGGCAGTCCGCTTCTTCGATGACGGCGCGGATAAATGCCGCTTCGTCCATTTCGGCGATCGGCGCCATCACGTAGAATGAAGCATTTTCCAGCGCAATGCGGGTTTCCAGAATTTCCTGTACGCGTTTCACGCGCGCCGCGACATAGCGCACCGCTTCCCCGGTAAAAGGAATCGGCAGCAGATCGTACAAATGCCCATCGTCGCTGCAATACGATAAGTGTTCGGTATAGAGTCGAATCCCATGCACGCGCATGAACGATTTGATGCGCTTCAACAGCATCTCGTCCAGTGGGCTCGGGCCGCCTATGGATAGCGACAAGCCGTGACAAACAAAAGGGTAGCGTTCGGTGAAAGCGCGCAAGTCGCGCGCGGCGGCGCCGCCGAAATCGATCCAGTTTTCGGGCGCGATTTCAAAAAAATCGATGGCGCTCGGCACCTGGGCTTTCAACGCATCGAGCAGTTCGCGCCGAAAGCCCAGACCCGCGCCGCGGAGTTCGTAAGAACGCACGTTGCGGGAGTCTTGCCGTATTACTGCTTACCGGCCGGCGCGGCTTTGCCGCCCATGTTGCCGCCGCGCTTGGCGTCTTTGGCTTTCATGGAGCCGCACTTGCCTTCGCCGCACTTGCCGTCTTTCATCTTGGCGGCATTACCGCACTTGCCGTCCTGCATTTTGCCGGCAGCGGCGTCTTTTTCCATATTGCCGCCGCATTTGGCTTCCTTGGCCTTGGTATCCGTTTTTTTGCCGCCGCACTTGCCGTCTTGCATTTTGGCATCGGCGAGCAAATAGCCGCTCTTCAATGGTTGCATGCCGAAGGGGTTTCCCGCGGCGCTGGCGACCGGCGCGGCGGCGAACGATACCGCGAAAGCGGAGCCGAGGGCAAGGGTGAGGCGGGTTTTTTTGCTGTTCATATTAACTCCATGAGTGATTGAATAAGAGCGAAATCCGCCCGATTGTGCTACAAGTCAAATCCGCTTGGATCAATGCGCGTCGTCTTGTTTGGATCGCAGCTCCTGCAAAATGCGCGCCTTTGCGTCCGGCGATAAGGCCGCGGCATGGGCGTGCATTTCCTCGGATTCCTCGATCCTCCGGCAGGCATGACGAATCATCCGCAATTGCTGGAAAAATATCCGGCATCGGTCGCATATCCACAGATGTAGCCGCAGGCCGATTTTTTCTCTTAAGCCGAGCCGCCGGTCCTGCGACTGCGAGGCCAAACGGCTGGCGTCTTTACATGACAACACCTTGATCTCCTTAAGCCGGTTGGCCGCCCCAGCGGGTTTCCAGGCATTGCTGCAAGCCTAAGCGTGCGCGATACAGCATGACCCAGCAATTGGTCGAGGTGATTTCCAGTTCCTTACAAATTTCATCGGTACCCAGGCCTTCCATCTCGCGCAAATGAAATATCCGTGCGTGGGTAGGCGCGAGTTCCTCCAGGCAGCGGATGAATGTTTCCCAAAAGCGCTGCTGTTCCAGGGTCGATTCCGGATCGCCCCAGGTGCGAGGGGGGTGCGCCCAATGGCCGGTGGCGTCGAATAGCGCTTGTTCCAGCAGCGCCAGTTCGGCCTCCGGGTCGTCGCTCGCGGGCGTGAATTGCGGTTCCTTGGCGCGGCTGCGAAAGAGGTCGAGGATTTTGTGCTTGAGAATGCCGGTGAGCCAGGTTCGCACCGATGACTTACCGGAAAAGCGCGCCCAGGCGCCCAGGGCAGCCAATAAGGTTTCCTGTACCGCGTCTTCGGCCGCTGCCTCGTCGCGCAGTTGCAGCAGGGCGTAGCGATAGAGGTAATCGCCATGCTCGGTGAGCCAGGCGGCCGGATCGCAGGTAGGAGGTGAGTTAGCCATGACGAGGCGCCAATCTAACGGCTTGGCATTGAAAATACAAGCGCTTGCCCCCTCTTGAAATCCAGATTGCCATACCAATTTAGGTAGCAAGACAGCTTGAGAATCGCACCGGCAACGGTGTTTCTTGTGTTCCTGATAAATCGAAAGGAGTCAGTGATGATGGCAAACGTTACGCGTTATGATCCGTTTAATATCGACAGCGTATTCGACGATTTATTCAAGGGTTTTTTGGTGCGCCCGATGCGTTATGAGGGCATGCCCAAAGTGCCCGAGATCAAAATGGATGTATCGGAGAATGACCAAGCCTATGTGGTAAAAGCCGAAATTCCCGGCGTGAAAAAAGACGACATTCAAGTCTCGATTGACGGCAATGTTGTTTCACTGAGCGCCGAAGCGCGGCAGGAAACGCAGCAGAAAGAAGGCGAAAAAGTCATCCACGCCGAGCGCTACTATGGCCGCGTGGCACGCAGCTTTAGCCTCGGCAGCGAGATCGACGAAGCGCAGGCCCAAGCCAAATACACCGATGGTGTATTGGAATTGACCTTACCGAAGAAAGCTGCCGCGGCCGCGAAGAAGCTCACCATTCAATAAGGCTGTGGCGAGATGAAATAAGGCGGCGCCAGCCGCCTTATTTTTGTCCGCTTTCATCATGCTCGCTCAGGTATTAAAATAGGGCTGTTTTCCTTCCTATCCTTAAAGAATAACTATGGCCCTTTCCGCCTCGCTTGCCGCCGAAAAGGTGGCGCTGCTCTCCGAAGCACTGCCCTTTATCCAACGCTTTTTCGATAAGACCATCGTGATCAAGTATGGCGGCAACGCCATGGTGGAGCAGCGCTTGAAAGAGGGCTTCGCGCGCGACGTGGTGTTGCTGAAGCTGGTGGGTATGAATCCGGTGATCGTGCATGGCGGCGGGCCGCAGATCGGCGACTTGCTGAAACGCATCGGCAAGCAAAGCGAATTCATTCAAGGCATGCGCGTGACCGACGAGGAAACGCTGGACGTGGTGGAAATGGTGCTGGGCGGCCTGGTGAACCAGGAGATCGTCACGCTCATCAATCTACACGGCGGCAAGGCGGTGGGCTTGACCGGCAAGGACGGCAATTTTATTCATGCGCGCAAAATGCTGGTGCCAAGCAAGGAAGAAGCCGCGAAGCTGCTGGATATCGGCCAGGTAGGCGAAGTGACCGGTATCGACCCGCAGCTGATCCATCTGCTCGACTCGAAGGACTTCATTCCCGTCATCGCGCCGCTGGGCGTGGGCGAGCAGGGCGAGGCGTACAACATCAACGCCGACGTGGTGGCGGGCAAGCTCGCGGAAACCCTGCACGCCGAGAAACTGATTCTCATGACCAATACGCCCGGCGTGCTAGATAAGGCGGGAGGGCTGCTAACCGGCCTGACCTCGGAGCGGGTAAAGGAATTGATTGCGGACGGCACCGTCGCCGGCGGCATGCTGCCGAAAGTGAAATGCGCGCTGGATGCGGTGCATAACGGCGTCAATACCAGCCATATCATCGATGGCCGGGTAGCGCATGCGCTGCTGTTGGAGATTCTCACCAGCGAAGGCGTGGGCACATTAATCAAGCGCGCTTGAACGCCGCTAGCGTGTGGGTGTTCGATCTCGACAACACCTTGCATAACGCCACGCCGCATATTTTCCCCCACATTAGCCACGGCATTGGTATCGCGCTCCGTGGGCACGGCGTTTTCCGTGGCCGCGACGCGCAAACATTGGCGCAGTGTCGCTTCGATGCGGTCGTGCAATTGATTGATGCGGGATTGCAGCCGTTCGTTTTCATGCACCAGCGCATCGCCGATCAAGACCCGCGTCATGCCCGGATTTTTTTTGCGCAAAGCCCAAGAGCAGGGACAAAATCGCATCGAGCTGGCGCATGCCGTCGGTTTCGTCCGCGTTGATTTTGTTAATTAGGCTGAATAAGGTCTGTTCGATAAACTCGATCAGCCCCTCGAACATTTGCGCCTTACTGGCAAAATGGCGGTACAACGCGGCTTCCGACACATCGAGCCGCGCCGCCAGCGCTGCGGTCGTGATTTTCTCCGGCCTAGGCTGCTCCAGCATTTGCGCCAGCGTTTGTAGAATTTGGGTTTTGCGTTCGCCGCTTTTGCCTGCCATGGTCTCCTCCCAGAGTTTTTTGCTATAGCTTATCGAGTACGCGCTGCAATTGCAGCACGGATTTTACCCTGACATCCACAAAAGGTGGGGACTTACTCGCAC
>DAIAMA010000083.1 GCA_027438535.1 bacterium | reverse complement strand
ATACGCAGTCAAGTCGCGCACACCGAAACCCAATTGACGCAGGCGATCGCCCCCTCGTCGCTGGAGTTCGTGGAAGAGCCCGTAGCCCAAGAATCACGCCCCGCCGAGCCTTCGCCGCAGATGGAATTGCCGCTGGCCGGCACCGAGCCGGCGCTAAAGCCGCCTGCCGATAGCGCGAAATGAGCGACGAGCAAAGCATCATTTCCCACTTGCTGGAGTTGCGCGACCGCTTGCTGCGCATCGTGGTGGTGGTGATCGGCGTTTTTGTCGTCCTGTTTTTTTTATCCCGGCGCGAATAAACTCTATACCTTGCTCGCGCATCCGCTGCTCATGAACCTGCCCAAAGGCGGGCAGATGATCGCCACCGAAGTAACCACGCCGTTTTTCGTGCCGATGAAAGTCGCGGCGATGGCGGCGTTCTTGATTTCGCTGCCCTATGTCTTGTATCAACTATGGGGGTTCATCGCGCCCGGCCTGTACGCCCACGAGAAGCGTTTTGTCTTGCCGGTGGTGATTTCCGGCACGGTGCTGTTTTTCGTCGGCATGGCGTTCGCCTATTTCGCGGTGTTTCCGGTGGTGTTCGGCTTTATCACCCATACCGCGCCGCAAGGCGTGGCGGTGATGACCGATATCGGCAAATATCTCGATTTCGTGCTCACGCTGTTCATGGCCTTCGGCATCACTTTTGAAGTGCCGGTGGTGGTCGTGCTGTTGGTAAAGATGGGATTGGTGAGCGTGGCCAAGCTCAAAGAGGTCCGGCCTTATATGATCGTCGGCGCGTTCGTGGTCGGCGCGATTTTCACGCCGCCCGATGTCGTTTCCCAATTCATGCTGGCGATGCCTTTGTGGTTGTTGTATGAACTGGGCATTCTGGTTTCCGGTTTTGTCAGCAAACCGGCCGAGGCGGAAGCCTACCAGCCGCTGTCCGAAGCGGAAATGGATGCCGAGCTTGATCGCACGGCTGCCGCTGAAAAACCGGAGCCGAAATGATGCGCTGGCTCATAACGCTGCTGATTTTATGCGTCGCGCTGCCGGCATCGGCGCTTGAGAATCAACTCAAACACAATCCCTCGCCTTATCTCGCGCTGCACGGGGACGACCCGGTCGCGTGGCAGGAGTGGAATGCGCAGACCATTGCGCGTGCGCGCAAGGAAAACAAGCTGCTATTCGTTTCCATCGGTTACTTCTCCTGCCATTGGTGTCACGTGATGCAGCGCGAGAGTTATAAAAATCCCGAGATCGCAAAAGTACTCAATGAATATTTCATCCCGGTGAAAGTCGATCGCGAGATCAACGGTGCCTTGGATGCGGAGATGCAGGCTTTTGCCGCAGCCACGCGCGGGCAATCCGGCTGGCCGCTGAATGTGTTCATCACCCCCGAGGGCTATCCGCTGGCGGCGATTCTGTATGCGCCGCCGCAAACCTTTCTGCAGACGATTTCGCGCCTCGGCGCGCATTGGCAGCAAGATGGCCCGCACCTGAAGCAGGTAGCCCAAGCCGCCGCGCAGGAAATGCCCGCGCCCCGGGAGACCAAGGCGGAATTCGCGCCGCAAGTCGGCGTGTTCTATCGCCAGCGTCTGGTGGAAGAAGCCTTGGCGCATGCCGATATTTTCCGCGGCGGCTTCGGCGCCACGAGTAAATTCCCTCAGGCGCCGCAATTGGCCGCTTTGCTGGAGGCGCAAGCCCAAGCGCCGAACCCCAAGCTTGCCGAATTTTTGCGTGTGACGCTCGATCACATGGCGCGTCTCGGGCTCTACGATCATGTCGGCGGCGGCTTCTTCCGTTATACCGTGGATCCGGATTGGCATATCCCGCACTTCGAGAAAATGCTGTACGACAACGCCCAGCTCGCGAGCCTCTATCTGCGCGCGGCGCAAGTATTGAATCAGCCGGCGTATCGCGACACGGCGTTCAGCACGCTCGATTTCATGCTGGCGGATATGCGCGATCAAGAATCGGGCGCGTTCATCACCAGCACTTCCGCCGTCGATGCGCAAGATCGCGAGGGCGGCGTGTACTTGTGGGACAAGGCGCTATTGCGCAAATTGCTCGCGCCGGCGGAATATAAATTGATCGCGAAATTCTGGGGCCTGGACCAGCCCGCCGAATCGAAATACGGCTACCTGCCGCTGCATCTGTCCCCGCCCACGCAAGAAGAAGCCGCGCGCCTTGCGCCGATCTACGCCAAGCTCAAAGCAGAGCGCGCCAAACGCGTGCTGCCCAAGGACACGAAACTGCTCGCGGGCTTGAACGGCCTTGCGCTCACCGCATTGTCCCAGGCCGCCGCTATCGAACCGCGCTATCGGGCCGCCGCTAAACAAGTGCGCGATTTTCTGGTGACGAAATTGATCGTGCCGCAAGGCCTGCGCAAAGGGTTTGGGCAAGGGAAAAGCCTGGGCCCAGGTGACCTCGAAGACTATGCTTATGTGTCGGCCGGCTTGGCGGATTATGCGCGCATGGCGCAAAGCGAAGCGGATCGTGCATTCGCGCGCACGCTGGCCACCGAAGCGTGGCAAAAATTTCACAACGCGCGCGGCTGGCAGCTTGAGCAACAGCCCTTGCTGGCACGGCCCTACTATCAGCGCATCGTATCCGACAGCGCGACGTATTCTCCCGCTGCGCTGATCATTAAGACCAGTTGGGCACTGGGCGACAAAGCCTTGCGCACCGAGGCGCTCAGCGCGCTCAACGCGGGCTATTCCATTCTGGATCAAGGCGTGTTCTGGTACGCCAGCCAAGTGAGCGCGATGAACGGCTTGCAGTAGGATTATTTGTAGCCCGCGCTTGATTTTCTGTTGGACGATGGGCCAATGGAGTAGGATGCCACGTCGCGGTCAAACTGGTCGTCTCAATTGCGCCAAAAGCAAGCGGCCGAGTTCCCTCTTGGATTCAACCGGTGGATGCAACACACTAGAAACTGCATAAGCAGAAGGAGTGTTGCAGATGAAGCAAAGACCAAGGATTTATTACACGGAAAGTCAGAAGGCGCTGATGTGGGAGCGTTGGCGCGCAGGCGACAACCTCCATCAGATTGCGAACCTGTTTGATCGACACCACACATCGAAGAGGCGGAAAATAAAAAACGCGGCGATGAACCAGCCCCAGGTCGGCGGCGTGAAGTAGAGGATGGCGAGAAACGCCACGATCTCGTCCCACACGATGCCGCCATAATCGGCGATGCCCAGCGCGCGCCCGGTTTCGTGGCTGGCCCACACGCCGATCAAAAACAGCCCGGCGATCAGCGCGAAATACGCAACGGGGTTTAGCGCCGCCAGTACTAGCAAGCCATAAATCGGGAAGGCGGCGAGCGTGCCGGCGGTGCCGGGCGCGAAGGGACTTAAGCCGCTGCCGAATCCGAAGGCGATGAAATACGCTGGACGGCTCAGGATAAATTTCCAATTAGGCGAAGTGATCAAAACCGGTTTCCTCGATGGTGAGCGCTTGTTGCTTGGCGTCGCGCACGATTAAGCCGCGCTTGCGGGTAATCGCGCCGATGCAGCTCAAAGGTAATTTCAAACGGCGGCCGAGACGCACGATGTCATCGTGCCGCGCTGCCTTGGCGGTGAAGCACAATTCATAATCGTCCCCACCCGCCAGCACGGCTTTGCGCGCCGCATCGTGCGCGAGATAAGCGCGTAAAGCGGGCGATACCGGCAAGGCCTCGAATTGAATCTCCGCGCCCACATTCGAGGCCTGCAAAATATGCCCCAAGTCCGCCAGCAGGCCATCGGAGATATCGATTGCGCTGTTGGCCAAACCCAAGAGCTTTTGCCCCAATTTCACGCGCGGCGTGGGCCGATGTAAACGCGGCAACACTGCCGCCGCGTCATGCGGCGTGAGTTGAATGCGGCGCTGCAAATAAGCCAGCGCCAACGCCGCATCGCCGAGCGTGCCCGATACCCAAATTTCATCGCCGGCCTTCGCGCCGGCACGGCGCAGTGCCTGGCCTTTGGGCACTTCGCCCATGATGGTGACGGAGAAAGTCAGCGGCCCTTTGGTGGTGTCGCCGCCGATCAGCGCCACATCCTCTTGCTCCGCGAGCGCGAACCAGCCCTGCGCGAAACGCGTAAGCCAGCGCTCGTTCACTTCCGGCAGCGCAATCGACAGCAGCGCCCAGCGCGGTGTCGCGCCCATCGCCGCCAGATCGGAAAGATTCACCGCCAGCGCCTTGTGGCCCAGCGCTTCGGGATCGTCGTCGGGGAAAAAATGCCGCTCGACCAGCAGCATGTCGGTGGACACCGCCAGCTCCTGGCCCGCGCCCACGCGCAGCAGCGCCGCATCGTCGCCCACGCCCAACACCGTACGCTTGGCTGGACGGGTGAAATATTGGCGTATGAGGTCGAATTCGGAAGGCATGGTAAGAATTTAGTATCTCCCCCGCGCGAATGACAGTGCGGGATGTGGTTTTAATTCATGCGTATATGTCAGAGCATCGTAGCGCCGGCTTCCAGCCGGCATGCCGGCAAGGATGCCGGCGCGACAAAAGACACTAACGCGTGCGGGATTCGTGCGGCCGCACCGCAGGCAATAATTTATCCAGTACGCCATTCACGTATTTGTGCCCGTCGGTGCCACCATAGGATTTGGCCAGTTCCACCGCTTCGTTGATCACGACGCGATAGGGCACATCCGGACAATGCAAAGCTTCGTAAGCGCCGATCATCAGCGCCGCGTATTCGATGGGCGAGAGTTCCGCGAGCTTGCGGTCGATATAGGGGGTGAGCGCCGCTTCCAAGGCCGGTGCTTGGCCGATCACGCCATTGAGTAAAATCAAAAAGTATTTCTCTTCGACGCTGGCGTAGCCTTCTTCATCGCGCACATGTTGGGCGATGTCGGCCGCGGTATTGCCGCTGAGCTTCCACTCGTAGAGCGCTTTTAGCGCGAATTCACGCGCTTTGCGGCGGCTTTTTCTCATAAATTATTTTCAGTTAAAGAGCAGATAAGAAAACTATATCTTTTGCAGCAAATTCGCCATCTCCACCGCTACCCGCGCGCAGTCCGCGCCCTTGATGGCCATGCGCGCCAGCGCTTGCTCTTCGGTATCGGTGGTAAGCATGCCGTTGGCGATGGGCACGCCGCTGTCGAGCTGAACTTGGGTGATGCCGCTGCACGACTCGTTGGCGACGATCTCAAAATGATAGGTGTCGCCGCGCACCACCGCTCCGAGTGCGATCAGCGCATCGTAGCTGTCGCTCAATGCCATCTTTTCCAGTGCCAGCGGCACCTCCAGCGCGCCCGGAACGGTTACCAGCGTCACATCGCTCTGCTGCACGCCGAGTTTATCGAGCTCCGTCACGCAACCGCCGAGCAAGCCTTCGCCGATATCGATGTTGAAACGGCTCATGACGATGCCGATATGCAAGCCTTCGCCATCCAGGTTTTTTTCAATTTCAGTAATATTGTCGTATTTCTTTGCCATGAAACCACCTCACTCTTCTAGGTTGGATGTGCGCGCCCAATCTTGGGGCAATATATAGCCGCTCACTTCGAGATCGAAACCCTCTAGACTCGGCATCTTACGCGGTGCCGCCAACAGCCGCATCTTGCGCACCTTCAAATCGCGCAGGATCTGCGCACCGATACCGTAATCGCGCAAATCCACCTTGGCCGAGGGCTGGCGCGCCGCGTGCTCGATGCGCGCCAGCAGGCTTTCGGCCGATTCCGGACGGCGAAAAAATATCACCACGCCCGACGGCGCTTCACTAACCGCTTTCAACGCTTGATGCACACTCCACGAATGCGCACTGCCCGCGTCATCTAAAAAATCGATCACCGACAACGGCTCATGCACCCGCACCAAAGTTTCTTCCTCCGGCTGGATCACACCCTTCACCATCGCCAAGTGCACCTCGCTCGAACTCTTGTCGCGATACGCGATCAATTGGAATTCGCCGTAGATAGTCTCGACCTTGCGTTCGGCCGCGCGCTCTACCAAGGTTTCGGTCTGCGAGCGATAGTGAATCAAATCGGCGATGGTGCCGATTTTCAAGCCATGCTGTTTCGCAAATTCGATTAAATCCGGCAGCCGCGCCATGCTGCCGTCGTCTTTCAAAATTTCGCAAATCACCGCGGCCGGCTCCCGCCCCGCCAATTGCGCCAGATCGCAACCGGCTTCGGTATGGCCGGCGCGCACCAGCACGCCGCCGGGTTGCGCCATGAGCGGAAAAATATGGCCGGGCTGGAC
>DAIAMA010000082.1 GCA_027438535.1 bacterium | reverse complement strand
GCGGCAATCTAAGCTTCATGCAAGCTCCTCGATTGAGACAAAATCGGATTGGATATTGTCATATTTTCCCAGTATAGGCATCTTCGGCGCGCAACGGGAAAAACTTGCCCGCTTCAACCCCGTGTCACGCGGCACGGAGCGCGCGCAAGATTTCCGGCCCGCCCTTCAGCGCAAACTGATTATCGGCCAGCCGCGCGCCCGTGCTATTTGGCTAAGCTGCGGATCGGGATCGACCGCGACCGGATCGCTCACCCGCTCCATCAAGAACAGATCATTATGGCTGTCGCTATAAAACCAGCTACGCGCGAGTGACTGCCAATTCGCGCCGTGCGCCGCGAGCCAGGCTTCTAGGCGCCGTACCTTGCCTTCGCGGAAGCAAGGAATATCTACCGCCTTGCCGGTAAATTCGCCGTTTATCTGCTCGGGTTCGGTGGCAATCAAATGCGCGATTCCGAATTCGCGCGCAATGGGCGCGGTGACAAAACGGTTGGTGGCGGTGATGATCGCCAAGGTATGGCCGTCGGCACGGTGACGATTCACCAGCGCGCGCGCCGGTACGCCGATCATGGGCAAAATCCGCGTTTGCATGAATTGCGCATGCCAAGCATCGAGCTGCGCGCGCGGATGCCGCGACAGCGGCTTCAATTGAAAATCGAGAAAGGCGTGGATGTCGAGCGTACCGGCTTTGTACTGCTCGTAGAATGCCAGATTGCGCGCCTCGTAGGCCTCGCGGTCGAGCACGCCCTGGGCGATAAGAAATTGCGCCCACTCGAAATCGCTGTCGCCGGAGAGCAACGTATTGTCCAAATCGAATAGCGCAAGCTTCAAAACGGCTCCTCAAAAGATCCGAGTATATCGTAAAATAAAATCGTGAATTTCCCCGATCATCTGCTTCCGGACAGCGTGCAATGGGCGGCGCATTTGTGCGCCGCGCTTCTGCTTCTGGGTATATTGCGGCGTGCGCCGTGGCGCGCGTTGCGGCAACCTGGCATATTGAATTTGTGGTTGGGTGCGAGCGTGACACTGATGGCCTTATGGAGCATCAAAACCGGCATCAAACCGGGGCTGAACTTTCATCTGCTCGGCGCCACCGCGCTTACGTTGATGTTCGGTCCGCGCCTGGCCCTGCTCGCGCTGGCGGGCATCGTGGCGGGCATCACGGCCGCCGGCCACGCCGGATGGCAAGCGTACTCGCTCAATTGGATGTTGATGGGGGCACTGCCGGTCGCGGTAAGCCACGCGATCTTTCGCTTCGTCGACGGACGGCTGACCAATCATTTTTTTATCTATGTGTTCATCAACGCGTTCTTCGGCGCGGCGCTGGCAATCGCGGCCACCGGCTTGGCCACTTCGCTCTTGCTCGGCCTAATGGCGATTTATCCCTTCGCCTATCTGAGCCATTACTATTTGCCTTACTATGTTTTCATGGGCTGGTCGGAAGCGCTGACGACGGGCATGCTCCTCACCCTGATGGTGGTTTACCGTCCGCACTGGGTCGGCACCTTCGACGATGCGCGCTATTTGAACAAATAATGCCGTATTGCTCAATGCCGCGTGCTGCCCGGCTGCGTCACGACCTCCGCCGCGAATAACTGCTCGGCGTCCACCGCATCGAAGACATAGTGTTGATTACAAAATTCGCAATCCACTTCCACTAGCCCGCGTTCGGCGAGAATGGCATGCACCTCGCCCAAACCCAGCAGGCGCAGCATATTCGCCACCCGTTCGCGTGAACAGGAGCAACGAAACGACGCCGGCCGCGGATCGAACAGGCGCAGGTCTTCTTCGTGAAATAAGCGGTGCAGGACTTCGCGCCCGGGCAGAGCCAACAACTCGCCAGGCGTGAGCGTGTTGCCAAGATTGAGTGCGCGATTCCATGCATCTTTGTCCTCCGAAGCGTTTTCCGGCAAGCGTTGCAACAACAAACCACAGGCTTGCTCGCCATCGGATGCTAGCCATAAGCGCGTCTCCAGTTGCTCGGATTGCAGCATGTAATGCTCCAGCACTTGGGCCACGGTCGTACCTTCCAGAGCCACGATGCCTTGATAGCTTTGGTCGCCGGTCTTGGGGTCGATGGTAATGACGAATTTGCCGTCGCCCAGGAGCGCGGGCAAATCGCCCGCCGCGAGATCGTCGCGCCATTTGGCGGTGGCGCGCAAATGAAATTCATTGTCGCATTCCACTACCGCCAGCGTCACCGGCCCGCTGCCCTGCATTTGCATGATCAGCGCGCCTTCGAACTTTAGCGTGGTGGCGAGCAGCGCCGCGGCGGCCATCATTTCGCCCAGGAGATGGCGTACCGGCTCGGGATAGGCATGCCGCGCCAGCACTGCGCGCCAGGTGGCGTCGAGCCGCACGATGTCGCCCCGCACTTCGGCATGCTCGAACAGAAACCGGGTCAGGGTGTCGCGATCCAGGGGAAAAGGCCTATGGGAATCCATAGGCTGAAATGTAGCACGGGATGCACGCGGATCGAAACCCGCGTGCGATCACGCTGCGCTGTGACGCTTACGCAAAGACGAGCGTAACCAGCACAATCGAGATGAGGAGGAAGTTGAATACATTAATCATGATGCTGCCCCGGTTTGACTACGCTTCCACTTTAAGCGCTTGGCAGCGGAATACCAGTTACGGTTGATTCACGATTCCTGTTCTATTGTACGGGCTTGGGGTAGATCCGCCGGACTCCAATGCGCAATAGCCCAGGACAGGATTTCCGGCACGGCCGCCTGCCGCAGCGCCAGCGGCGGCGCGTGCTTAAGAAAGGCCAGGGCTTGGATCAAGGTAGATTGCGGAAAAGTCATGTTCAGCGGCGGCGCCAGGGTCTGCTTGGAAAGCTTTTCGCCCAGCGCATTCACCGCCACTGGCAAATGTAAATAGCGTGGCGTGGGCAAATCGAGCAAGCGCCGCAAATACACTTGGCGCAGCGTGGAATCGATTAGATCCGCACCGCGCACGATGTCGGTGATACCGAGCTCCGCATCGTCCACCACCGCCGCCAGTTGATAGGCAAACCAGCCATCGGCGCGCTGCACGATGAAATCTCCCGCCGCATATTCCAGGTCTTGCTCGATCCGGCCTTGCAACCGGTCTTCGAAATGCACGCGCGCGCCGCGCGTATCGACGCGCCACGCCCGTGCTGCCTTATGCGGGGCAAGGCCCGCGCGGCAAGTGCCGGGATAAATCGCCACGTCCGCGCGCCCCACATTGGAATCCGCGATCTCGCGCCGCGTGCAGCCGCAGGCATACACCACGCCGCGCCGCCGCAGCGCTTCGAGCGCCGCCTCGTAGGCTGCGCTACGCTGGCTTTGATATTGCACGCTGCCGTCCCACGTCAAGCCGTAGGCTTCGAGCGCGCGCAAAATCGCATCCACCGCGCCGGGCGCCACTCGCGGCGGGTCGAGATCGTCGATGCGCACCCACCATTCGCCGCCCTGCGCCCTGGCATCGAGATAACTGCCCAAGGCGCATATCAAGGAGCCGAAATGCAGCGGCCCGGAAGGCGATGGCGCAAAACGGCCGCGGTAGCGAGCTTGCTTCATAGGATTAATTTTAAAAGTTCACCCACCACGGAGGAAAACCATTACCCAGAGAACGCCGTGTCCTCCGCGGTTCAAGATTTTCTGAAATATCATGCGGGCAGCAACGCTTCCCGCCCCAATCGCTCCACGAACCACGCCAGCGCTTGCCCCGCATGATCGGTACGCCATGCCAGATAGAGCGGGATGCCGGGCTTGAGCTCTTCCACTTGCTTGATCACCAGCCGCCCGGCTTGCGCCTCCTGTTGCGCCAGCCACAGCGGCAAATAGCCCACGCCCAAGCCCGCGATATGCGCGGCAAGTTTGGCGCGCATATCGGGCACGGTCAGCACTTCCTGGCCAACCAATAAACCCGAGGTGCGCGGTGCTAAATGGCGCGAGCTATCGGCGGCGGAGATGGCGCGGTATTGCAAGAGGGTTTGGCTCTTCAGCGGCTCCGGCTGGCTGGCCAGCGGGTGCTGAGGCGCGACGGCGAATACGAATTCGAGCATACCCATGGGCCGCACCGAATAGCCGCCGCCAGGCGGCCCTTCCCCCGGCGCACCGATGGACAAATCCGCGCGGCCCGCCACCAGCGCATCCCAACTGCCGCCATAGACCTCGCTAATCAACTTCACTTCGGTGCCGCAGGGCTCGCGGTAAAAATCTTGCAGCACCGGAAACAGGCGCTCGACACCGATGACATCCGACACCGCCAGCGTCAATTCGGTTTCGTAGCCGGTGGCGACGCGCTTCACCCGCGACTCCAGCGCCTGCGCCGCGCGCAACAGATGCCGGCCATCGCGCAGCAGTGCAAGCCCCGCCGGCGTCAGCACTGCCTTATGGCCGGTGCGGTCGAACAAGGGCACGTCCAAGTCTTGTTCCAGCTTCTGCACGGTGTAGGTAATGGCCGAAGGCACGCGAAATAATTCCTCCGCCGCGGCCGCGAAGCTGCCCTTACGCTCAATGGCGTCGAGCACCAGCAGGGAATCAAGGGATAGGCGCATATCAAAAAATTCGAACGGAGATACCGGAATTATTTGCCAGGAACGCCTTATCGGCAAGCAATAGCATTGCCATCGCGGTAAGAACCCTGCCTGCCGGCAAGCATGCAGCGGTTCCTACCGGCATTGCCACAGGTATTCCTGCCATTCAAAATTTCTGAAGGTTTCTCTCAGAAGATTTCGATAACAATCTGCGTACGGCTCCCCTACCATTAGCCCATCGACCATCTTTATGCCTTCGGGGGAACCATGATTAATCTACGTAAAAGCCATGATCGCGGCCACGCCAACCATGGCTGGCTGGATTCTTACCACACATTTTCTTTCGCCGATTATTACGATCCTCGAGAGATGGGCTTTGGCGCGCTACGGGTAATCAACGAGGACTGGGTCGCGCCCAAAAGCGGTTTCCCTACCCATCCGCACCGCGATATGGAAATTGTGACCTATATCCTGGAAGGCGCGCTGACGCATAAGGACAGCATGGGTAACGGCAGCGTGATTCGCGTCGGCGACGTGCAGCGCATGAGCGCAGGTACCGGTATCACGCATAGCGAAGCCAATGCTTCCGATCACGAGCCGGTGCACTTGTTGCAAATTTGGATCGAACCGAATGAAACCGGGCTCACGCCGAGCTATGAGCAAACGCATTTTCCGGCCGCCGACAAGCATGGGCGGTTCCGGCTCATCGCCTCGCACGATGGGCGCGAAGGCTCGGTCACCCTTCACCAAGACGCGGCGGTCTATGCCGCGGTACTCGATGCCGATCAAGCACTGACTTATACGCTCGATAGCCGGCGCCGCGCCTATTTGCATGTGGCGCGCGGCCGCATCGCCTTGAACAATTATCCGTTGGAAGCGGGCGACGGCGCGAAAATCAATGGCCCGGAAGCGTTGACGCTCTCCGTATTGGAAACAGCCGAAGTTTTGTTGTTCGATTTGGCGTGACCGGAACGGGCGAGGCATGCCTCACCCCTACATTTTTAAACCCAGGAGAAAACCATGATTAAACAAATTGCCCCGCTCGCCGGACGCATACTACTCGCATTGATTTTCATTTTTTCAGGCTTCAACAAACTCACCCACTTCGAAGGCACCGCGGGCTATATGGCGATGCACGGCCTGCCGCTGGCGCATGTGCTGCTGGTGGCCAGCATCGTAATCGAGCTCGGCGGCGGATTAATGCTCCTGCTCGGCTGGCACGCGCGCATCGCGGCGGCAGCGATTTTTTTGTTCTTGATTCCTGTTACGCTGGTATTTCACAACTTCTGCGCATCGAAACCCCCCATCTGATGCGCCGCCAGCCCCAGCGCCACCGCTTGCAGGCAAATGCTGACGGATGCCGCGCCGGTGTCGTATTGCGCCCAGCGGTTGTCCTTACCGTTGTGGCGAAAGCGTGAAGTGGCACCTGCGGCGATGAGAAGCGGCGTATTCTTGACCCAGGCTTGGTTTCCCTCCGCCAAACAATCGAAGGCTTTTTGCCACGCCGCCGGATCGCGTGTCTTATCCCACACGATATAACGCCATGGTTCATCGCCGTTACAGGAAGGCGCCCAGCGCGCCGCTTCCAGAAGCGCGAGTACTTGTGCGGGTGAAACCGGCTTATCGGCATCGAAGGCGCGCGGACTCCAGCGTTGCGCCGACAAGCATGGGCGGTTCCGGCTCATCGCCTCGCACGATGGGCGCGAAGGCTCGGTCACCATTCAC
>DAIAMA010000081.1 GCA_027438535.1 bacterium | reverse complement strand
GTTCATGCGAGGACCGAGTACCTGACCGAGAGTCGGTGCGATTTTCCGGGAGGGACGATGACGACATCGTCTGCCGCATTGCAGCTCTCGACGCACAGCATGTTCAGGTAGCCGTCATCTCCGAGGTCACCCATTTTGTCAGCCTTGTCCACCCAGGGATTCCACACCACGGTCGAGCGGCTGCCAAGTTTCGCGATGCGAATACGGCGTTTCCAAGCCGGGTCATCGATCAGGCAATCGCGGTCGGTGTTGTAGTAGATGCGATCCACTTCCTGATAAATATTGACCGGGCCGGCTTGTTGTTTTTGCGCGCTGCCATTTACTTTGTCGATATAGGGCGTGCCGTCCAGGCCGTGGATCGCGACTTGCGCGATATCGCTCACCGCGAAATACGTGTGCAGCGCATCGCCGATGGTGATGGGCGTGCTGCCGGTATTGAGCGTGCCGAGATCCATATCGAGCGTCGCGCCGATCGCGGCTTGCAATACCAGTTCGCACGAATGCGGCCATTGCGCGCGCGTGGCCTCGGTCGGTATGAGGCGAAACGCGAGCCAGGTGGCGCCGTCTTTCAGCGCTTTCGTGCCGATGACTTCCCACAGCACGGTGCGCGCGAAACCGTGGCCGGGGAAACTCGATTGCGTCGCGTGCGGGCCGAACCACGGCCAGCACACCGGCACGCCGCCGCGTATCGATTTGCCCGGCGCGAGCTTGGCGGCGGGGGACAGCCAGATCACCGGCTGCTGGCCTTTTGGCGTCCAGGTCATGAGATGCGCGCCTTGCAAGCAGATCGAAGCCGTAGCGTGGACATTGTCGAGCTCGGCCACCATCAGGCCGACCGATTCTTTGAACGTGACGTGATGCGCTATGCCGTAGCGGGCATTCAGGGTCTCAATCGTTTGCATGATTCATCCATTGTTAAGGGGGGAAAGTTTTCTATGTCAAAACCGTATCGGGATCGGAATAGGGCAGGCCGAGATCCTCGGCTAAGCCGGGGTGGGTCACATGGCCGCGGTACAGTTGCAAACCAGCGCGTAAACCCGGCGCGCGATCGCGCAACGCTGCGTTCGGATCCAGCGCCAGTTTTAACAGGAACGGCAGAGTGGCGATGGTCAGTGCTTCGGTTGCGGTCCGTGCGCAGGCTGCGGGCATGTTGGTGACGCAATAATGCACCACGCCTTCTTCGAGATACGCGGGCGCGGTGTGTGTGGTGGGGCGCGAGGTTTCCGTGGAACCGCCCTGGTCGATCGCCACATCCACCAGCGCCGCGCCACGTTTCATGCTTTTCACCATGTCGCGCGTGACCAATTTGGGCGCGCGTTTGCCCGGAATCGAGACCGAACTCACCAGCAAATCGGCGCCGCGGATGAGTTCCGCGAGCGCGTGCGCTTCGGAGTAACGGGTCTTGAGGCGCGGCCCGAACACGTCGTCGAGATAACGCAGCCGTTGTAGATTCACGTCCAGGATGGTGACGTCCGCGCCCAGGCCCAGCGCCATTTTTGCCGCTTGCGTACCCACCGTGCCGGCGCCGATCACCAGCACGGTGCCCGGCTGCACGCCCGGCACGCCGCCCAGTAAAATGCCCGCGCCGCCCGCCGCCATATGCAGACAATTCGCGCCGGCATGCACCGCGATGCGGCCCGCGAGCTCGGACATCGGGATCAATAGCGGTAAGCCGCCCGTCGCATCGGTCACGGTTTCGTAGGCGACGGCGATGATTTGTTTCTCGATCAAGGCGCGCGTCAATTCGAGCGATGCGGCGAGATGAAAATAGCAGAACAAGACTTGCCCGGAGTGCAGCAGGGCGAGTTCATCCGTCTGGGGTTCCTTGACTTTCACCACCAAGGGGCAGGCGTATACTTCGGCGGCATGCGGCACGATGCGCGCGCCGGCTGCGGCGTAAGCCGCATCGCCATGACCGATGGCCGCGCCGGCTTGCGACTCCACACGCACTTCATGACCCGCGGCAACCAGGCTATGCACACCGGCGGGCGTGACGCCGACGCGGAATTCGGCGTCTTTTATTTCCTTGGGTACACCGATCAGCATATTAAATTTCCACTTGCGAGCCGAGTTCGATCACGCGATTGGTGGGAATCTTGAAGAAACTCATCGCGCTTTCCGCGTTGCGCGCCATGGCGATGAAGAGATGTTCGCGCCACGGTGCCATGCCGGGGATGCCGGTGGAGATGATGGTCTCGCGGCTTAAGAAGAACGACGTCTGCATCATATTGAATTCGAGCCCGAAACGCTGGCAGGCCGCGAGCGCCGCCGGCACGTCGGGTTCGTCCTTGAAACCGAAGTGGGCATACAGACGATAGAAGCCGTTGCCCATGTCCGTTACCTGCATGCGTTTCTCCGCGGGGACGTAAGGTTCGTCTTCGGTGAGTACGGTCAAGAAGATCACGCGCTCATGCAATACCTTGTTGTGCGCGAGATTGTGCAGCAGCGCATGCGGCACGCCTTCGCGGTTGGCGGTGAGAAACACCGCGGTACCGGCGACGCGCGCCGGTGGATGCGCCACCAAGCCTTGTATGAAGGGTTCGAGCGCGATGGCGCCGATTTTGAGGCGCTGCAACAAAATTTGCCGGCCGCGCTTCCAGGTAGAGAGGACACTGAATACCAGCAAGCCGATCAGCAGCGGGAACCAGCCGCCTTGCACCAGCTTGGTGGAGTTCGCGATGAAGAAGGCAAGATCCACCGTAAGAAAACACACCAATCCGGCGATGGCGATATAGCGATTCCAGCGCCACAGCGTGAGCACCACGACAAAGCCCAGAATGGTGTCGATCGCCATGGTGCCGGTCACGGCGATGCCGTATGCGGCGGCGAGATGGTTGGAGGTGCCGAAACCCAGCACCAGGCCGATGATGCCCAGCAGCAAGGCCCAGTTGATAAAAGGGATGTAGACTTGCCCGATTTCGTGTTCGGAAGTGTGTATCGTCAGCATGCGCGGCAGGTAGCCAAGCTGGATCGCCTGGCGCGTGACCGAGAAGGCACCGGATATCACCGCTTGTGAAGCAATGATGGTCGCCGCCGTGGCCAGGCCGATGAGCGGAAACAAAGCCCAACTGGGCGCTTGCAAATAAAACGGGTTGGATATCGCCTGTGGATTTTGAATCAGCAATGCGCCTTGGCCGAAATAACTCAGCAACAGCGCCGGCAGCACGAATCCGAACCAGGCCAGCGTGATGGGCCGGCGCCCGAAGTGGCCCATGTCCGCATACAGCGCTTCGGCACCGGTCACCGCCAGCACCACCGCGCCCAGCACCAGAAAGCCGTAGACGCCATGATGGGTAAAAAACCGGAAGGCGTAATACGGATTCACGGCAAGCAGGACTTCGGGCGTATGGCTGATATGCCATGCGCCGAGCACGCCCAAGGTGACAAACCATAATGCCATGATCGGGCCGAACCAGATGCCCACGCGGCGGGTGCCGGTGCGCTGAATCGCAAATAAAAAAATCAACACGACCAGGGACAGGGGCACGACCAGGGATTCCAGCGCCGGGGCAGCCACTTTCAAGCCTTCCACCGCCGAAAGCACCGAAATCGCCGGCGTGATCATGCCGTCGCCGTAGAACAGCGAGGCGCCAAAAATACCCAGCACCACCAGCCACCAGCTCATCCGGGTATTGGCGGGCACGGCGCGCTGCACTAAAGCGATCAGGGCCATGATGCCGCCCTCGCCATTATTGTCGGCACGCATGATAAATACCACGTATTTGAGCGATACCACGATGAGCAAGGCCCAAAATACCAGTGACAAAATGCCCATTACATTGGCGGACGTGACGGCCAGGGGATGATGGCCGGCGAAGACTTCTTTCAAGGTATACAGCGGACTGGTGCCGATGTCGCCATATACCACGCCGATAGCGGCGGCGGCTAAGCCCAAGGTACCCTGGCGTTGCTGTTCGGCGGGTTGCGGAGCGTTCATGGCGATCCCAGGCTAAGTCGCGGTTAAGAGGTTTCCACGCACAAGGCTTGCAGCGCTTCGGCTACCAAGTCCGGGCCGCGGTAAATCAGCCCGGTATAAATTTGCACCAGTTGCGCGCCGGCCTCGATTTTTTCGCGCGCATCGCCGCCGCTCAAAATGCCGCCGACGCCGATGATGGGCAGCGCACCGGCGAGCTTCACACTCAGCGCGCGTATCACCGCAGTGGATTTCTCTTTCACCGGTGCGCCGCTCAAGCCGCCGGCTTCATTGCCATGCGGCAGGTGCGCGACACCTTCGCGCGCGAGCGTGGTGTTGGTGGCGATCACGGCGTCGATTTTATGCCGCATCAGGCGCTCGCCGATAATTTGAATTTGCGCGTCATCCAAATCCGGCGCGATCTTGAGCGCGAGCGGCACGTATTTGCCGTGCTGGTCGGCAAGCTGCGCTTGCGCGGCCTTGAGTTGCGCCAGTAGCGCATCGAGCGCATCCGCGCCTTGCAAATCGCGCAAGTTCTGCGTGTTGGGCGAGGAAATATTGACCGTGACATAACTGGCGTAAGGATAGACTTTGCGCAAACAGGTCAGATAGTCTTCCGCCGCGCGCTCGATCGGCGTATCGAAATTCTTGCCGATATTGATGCCCAAGATGCCGCGATACTCGGCACGCCGCACATTTTCGATCAAATGATCGACGCCATGATTATTAAATCCCAGGCGGTTGATCAAGGCGTTGGCCTCGGTCAAACGAAATATGCGCGGTTTCGGGTTGCCCGGTTGCGGGCGCGGCGTCACCGTGCCGATTTCCAGAAAACCGAAGCCAAGCGCCGCCAGCCCGGCAATGCACTCGCCATTCTTATCCAGCCCGGCGGCCAAGCCCACCGGATTGGGAAAGGAGAGCCCCATCACCGTGCGCGGCGCGCATTCGGGCAGGGTGGGAATGGCGAATTGCAGCAACCCGCTGCTTTTGGCACGGGCCAGGGCGTGCAAAGTGAGATCGTGAGCGGTCTCGGGATCAAGAGAAAACAGCAGCGGCCGGGCCAGACAATAAAGCATCCGGGTATTTTACCATTTGCAGTGTGCGGCGGGTTTCGCTATGTTACGCGCCTGCCCTCATGAAAGAGAATCGATGAAACACGAACCGGGACGCGCCTACGAGTCCGAAGTGGATGCCCTTATACGTAAAATGCGCCAAGACCCCAAGATCGAAGCCGAACGCCAACGCAATTATCAGCACTGGTGGCAGCAAGATCCGGCCCGGCGCGATGCGACGACCTCGATCGAGGAAGTCGAGACTCAATCGATGGAACGCGATATGGCGTACGCCAGCCGCCGTTCGCAACCGCAAGGCGGGCGTAAGTAAGCCAGACGCCTTAAGCCCGTTTGCGCAGGAAGCGCCGCGCTATTCACGCGTAGAATGCCAAGTTTCGAATCAACGAGGAAATGCCGGCATGAAGAAAACCGATCTGGATAAAAACAAAGGACTCAAAATCAGCGGCAAGATCAAGCAGGCCGGTACGCCAGCGCGCTTCGGCAAAGAGGCCGGGGTTGTCGCAGACCGGCGCGAACAACGCAAGCTCGATCAGGCGCGGGGTTTGGTGCCGTTCGCGGTCAAGCTCGATGGCGATCTGGTGAAGCAAGTGCAGGCCTTGGCCCAGGAACGCCAAACCGCGTTGAACGAAGTGGTGACCGAGTTGTTGGAAAAAGGGCTGGGAAAAGGAGTAGGCTAAAGCGAATTAAGGTTGATGCCGATCACGCCAGCCAGAGCATTGCAAGTTTGATGCTACTCGCGCGCCCATTCTGGGTATCGCCAACAGTCAAGCCAGCGGACTATACAGCGTGCAGTAACCCATCGGGCTGATTTCACCCGCCACCACTTGGCACGAACCATCCTGGCAAGCCTTCATGCCGGACATGCCCGATCCCATCATGCCCTTGCCCGGGGAAGTGGCGCCGTGCGCAATAAAAAACCGGCACATCCCGCACATTTTCCCCGGAACGGGATGGTCTTGGTAATGCACGGCGGCTTTGCTGTCGCCGAACGCCAATTTTGGCAAGGTGGCGGCGGCAACCGAGATGACGAACGCTTTTTTGAGCCATGCTCGGCGTGGGGAGGGAGTTTCGTGCTGTGTCATGTCATGCTCCTTTCGGTGTGGGTTGGGATACGGGTTAACCGTAAATAGTGCTCCAAGCCTCCCCAAGCAACGCCTGAATGAACATATTGCGCTATTCGCATAACAAAATTCGACTGGGACTTCGATCGTGAGTTCAATCCGAAAACGCCGGCCTGCCAGGTCTCGGCGCTCCCGTTTGCGGATTGAAATTTGAACTTATTTCAGTGCCGGCTATTTACCGATTGTGCCGTCCATATAGGGCTTATAGGCCTTGATGTAGAAGCTGGCGTCGCGGCGGTTATCTTGAACCGATACG